>CALFLM010000022.1 GCA_937880075.1 uncultured Romboutsia sp.
ATAAACTCTTTTAATTGAGCTATTTTTTCTTCAGCCTTTTTGTTTTGGTCTTTAGCAAGTTGTAATGCTAATTGGCTTGACTCATACCAGAAGTCATAGTTACCAACGTACATTTGTATCTTACCAAAGTCAACGTCAACTATATTTGTACATATTTGGTTTAAGAAGTGTCTATCGTGTGATACAACTATTACAATAGAATCTTCTAAATCCATTATAAAGTTATTTAGCCAGTTTATTGATTGGAAGTCTAAGTGGTTTGTAGGTTCGTCCATTATTAGTATTTCAGGTTTACCAAATAATGCTTGAGCAAGTAATACTTTAACCTTTTCCCCACCTGTTAATTCCTTCATTTGCTTGTAATGTAAGTCTTTAGTTATACCAAGACCCATTAATAATCTTTCTGCATTAGTTTCTGCATCCCATCCGTCAAGTTCAGCAAATTCTCCTTCAAGTTCAGCAGCTTTTATACCATCTTCTTCAGAAAAGTCTGGCTTCATGTATAGTGCATCTTTTTCTTGCATTATTTGATATAGTCTTTCATGTCCCATTATAACAACATTTAAAACTGTTTCTTCTTCATATTTGAAGTGGTCCTGTCTTAAAACTGACATTCTTTCTTTTTCTGTTATAGACACACTTCCTGTGTTTGCTTCTATATCACCAGCTAATATCTTTAGGAAAGTTGATTTTCCTGCACCATTAGCACCTATTATCCCGTAGCAATTACCTTTAGTGAATTTTAAGTTAACATCTTTGAATAACTCTTTATCACCAAATCTAAGTCCAACATTAGTAACTTGTAGCATTTGATTATTTCCTTTCTTTACCTATAATTTTTTATTACACAATACTTTATATAATATATTATTTTTTTATATTAGTCAACTAATCTAAGACCTTAATATTACTAGATTTTAGCAAACTTTAAATATAAAAATTCGCTTAGCTTAAGCGACGTGTATGCGAAATATTTCATATCGCCAAAGATATATCCTTTCTACCACTTCAGATACATCCCTTTCTCAAAATAATGGTTATATTGTAAATTATTAACAATAAATATATTTAATATATTAATATATAAAGAGCTATCTTAATCTAAATTTTATTTTTTAAATTTAGATTAAGATAGCTCTTTTATAAAAAATTATTTATTAATTATATATTAATGAAACTTTTATTTTTTCTCCTAAATTTTCTTTTAAATATAAAGAGAATATTGCTTCATATGAATCTTCACATTTATCTTGTATAGCAGTTAATACTTCATTTAGATATTCTATATCATATAATGAACTCATTTCAACTAATATCATTAACTTTTTACCAGTTAATTCATCACTAGTTTTTATAGAATTTTCTTCAAGCTTATTTTCTATATCTTCTACTGTATCACTCTTATCAAACTCACCATATGAGTATTTTATACCCATATCACTAGCTAATCCTTCTTTTATATCTGTTAAATCTATACTTATAGTACATTCATCTGATATAGAATCTATTATCATATCTATTATATTTAATAAAGAATCTGTATTATTATCATTTATCTTTATTTCTCTATTTATTTTTACCTCATTTTTATTTTCTTTGTAATTTAAATCAAGACCTATACATAATACTCTTCTTTCATCAGCCATATATCCTATTGCATTAACTATTTGAAGAGATTGTTTATCTTCACTATTATAAGTTAAAAGTAATATATCAACTCCATCTAGTAATGTTCTTACATAGTCTTTATCTACATCTTTATTTATATTTATTTTTTCTGTATCTATTTTTTCTACTATTTTACTTTCAATTTCTTCTAATTTTTTTATACCTTCATTTCCTATACCTATTAATTTTGTACTTTTTACTTCTTCCATTTTATCTCCTAACTATTAACTAAGGATATATTAGTCTAATATATCCTTTAGTAATTTTGAATATTTATTATTTAAAAATCTAAATAAAGGAACACCTATTATAGTTATTACCACAAATTGTCCAAATCCTACCTGTAAAATAGAAAGAATTAATGGCAGTTTAAATAATCCATGTAGCATAACTCCACCTATTATTATAGCATTTACTATAGTTGGCCACAATGATGCTATTATTATATATCCTTTTTTATCCTTCATATATTTCCCTGTTAAATAAACTAAATACACACTTATAAATGTAGCTAATGTTCCAAGTATAATATCTGGTAGTCCATAAGGTCCTATTAAATTTGCTAAAAAGCACCCTATTGTAAGTGATAATATATATTCCTTTCCAAATAAAGGAAGTAAAGTCATTACCTCTGCTATTCTAAATTGTATTGGTCCATAGCTTATAAATCCAAGCGCTAATGTTAACGCTGCATATAAACCTGCAACAACTCCTACTCTAGTGATTTTCTTTGTTTTTTCTGTCATTTCTAAATTCTCCCTAAAAATATATTAAGCCAATTTAGGTGAAACTCGCTCTAGTAGCATCTGTAGCTCAAATTTCACTATGTTAGATTTTACATAATTTTTAAATAAAATAAACCATAGTTATGAGCTACGGTTTTTGAACAAAAATTAAGCATTATAAAATGCTTTTCACCGTAGTTTTATTTATAGACAGGAGGCTTTCGAACTGTCTTATTAATTTTATTTAAATATTATATATTATATAACTATAAATTTCAAATTTATTTTTAGTAACATATCTTTAAATTCTTCATATTATAAAATAACAATATTTTATTAATGGAGGTAAAATGCCTAAAAATAAATTTCGTACTAAAAGAATGTGTGATATAAAAAGTGGATGTAAAGAAATTGGCAATCAATACATATTTTTAGTAACAATAATAGCAGCTATAATAGCTCAAGAAATAGATGACAATGATGATTTAGATAACTTAGCTGGTTTTTTAATTGTACTAGGTGAGCAACTTGCATTTGCTTCATCAATTAGAGACACTTGTGAAGCAAATGCAGGCGAAGAAGCTCAAAATATTATCAATCCTGAATTATCTATAGACAAAGATTTATATAAATCTAAAACACCTAATGAAAAAATAGTAAAAAAAGTTAAAAGAAAAGTAAAAAAGAAACTCTAGCAGATAAACTACTAGAGTTTCTTTTTAATATCTATGATTTTCTGATTCTTGTGGATTTACAAATCTGTGTTTTCTATTCATAGTTTCTTTGCTATATTTTGCTTCACCTTGAGATGCCATTTTTGCATTTACTTCTGTATTATTAGCTCCATTTACACCTAGTTCTCTTGCAAATTCCACTTTTTCCTTCTTATAATCATACATCTTTTCAGTACTTTGTCTTTTTTTATGAGTCATATTGCCACATCCTTTTGGTTTTATTTCTAAGTTTATTATTTCACCATTTTACTTTTTAATTCTTATAAAATTTTTAGTTACCATGAATATCTTTAAGCTTTTCTTTATCTACCATTACATCTTTTTTTCCGTATGCTGCTTTACTAAATATTTTTTCTGCTTCTATTAAATCCATCCCTAGTATTGTCATATTTTCAGGTTTAGCTTCACCTAATCCATCTTTATATAGTCCATATAAATAACAAACTGCTTGCGGTAAAAATCCAAGTAATCTTGCTCCTATACTATCAGCTGCTACTGGATCAGTTGATGCTATTATAAGGCCTTTAGTATCTACTGCTATACCATCACTAGGTCCAGTTCCGATCATTGTTTTATCTAAGCTTATTATAGATAAGTCTATTGGAACTTTTTTTGCAAAGCATCTTATAAAGCCATGTAAATCTTCATGAATTCCAGTTTGCTTTTTCGGGTATCCATGAATAGATGCAGGAGGATAACCCATAGCTATATTTTTAATCGCTGCAGTTACCGTAGCTTCTTCATGGTATTTTAATTGAGTGAATGAAATTATAACATCAGCATCATTTATAACTTCATTTATAGGAGTAGATTTTATTATTTCATGATTTAATTCTAAATCTATGAATGGTCCATAATTCATATCTACAAATTCTACTTTTTCTTCTTCTATTATCTTGTCATATCCAACACTTTTCATAACATCAGAGGTTTTAGCTCCTCCCGATCCAGTTGCTATTATTATTTTTGATGGTTCTTTTGTTTTTACATATTGTATAAGCCTTTGTAAAGTTTTAGGACCTACAACTACACCATCTTCAGGTGATTTATCTTTAACCCAATTGGGAGTTATTATTACTTTATCTCCCTTTTTTATAATCTTATCCATAGGAAGTAAATCTAGGGCTTTTTCTAGTGATCTCCCTTCTGTCATCCCTTTTGTTATAGCTACTATTGGATCTTTTACTTTACGATTTCTTATCATATTTTCACCTCTCTAGGTAAAGTATTTGCATTTTTAGTACAAAAAAATCCTCTTATTTAAGAGGACTTTAATCAATTTATTTATCAAAATTATTTAATATACTTATAGCAAAATAAATTATACATGTTACTAAAAACTCCACCCATTCCAATATCCAATAGATATTTCACTTATTCCTGACAGTAAACTTTCAATATATCCACCCTTCTTAGCCTACATTTTTCTAATATATTATAAAGTTCTTTAATTGCGACAATATAAA
Source organism: uncultured Romboutsia sp. (assembly GCA_937880075.1). Classification (GTDB taxonomy): domain Bacteria; phylum Bacillota; class Clostridia; order Peptostreptococcales; family Peptostreptococcaceae; genus Romboutsia. The sequence continues at coordinate 4,594 of CALFLM010000022.1, forward strand.
TACCCCATCGCGAAATGTGAGAGTGTATTAAAAATTTAATTACATATTTTATTTAAATATCTTTCAAGTATTACTGCTCTTATGCTTTCATACTTAACATAATCTGGCATTACCTTTTTAATAACACTTACCTTTTCATCTCCAAATCTAGATATTGCATCTAGTATCATTTCTTTTTCACTTTCATTGTACATACATTTTAAGTCTATATCAAAATTTATATTATTTCCAAGCTTTATATAGTCATAAATGTATCCCAGTATTGTTGAAACTGATATTTCTAAATCATCTGCTACTTCATTTATGTCTTTATTTTGATTTAATAAGTCTAAAGCTATTTCATCATTTTTTCTACTATCTCCATCTAAAACTAACTTTAACCTTTTTTTCTCTTCCCATTTAGGAGTTATATTATTTTCTTTTATATATTCTTTAACTATATTTATAATATCGTCTCCATATTTATTTATCTTAACAGGACCTATACCACCTATATCCTTTAATTGCTCTTCATCTAATGGATATCTTCCACTTATCTCTTTTAAACTATTACTGCTAAGTACCATATAATGAAGTACACCCTCTAATTTTGACACACTAAGTCTATATTCTCTAAGTCTTTCATATAGTTTTTTATCAGTAGTTACATTGAAATACTCACTATTTAACCCCGTCGGTTTTCCCGACACCATATCTAATTTAGATTTATCTATATTTTTTTCTTCTATATATTTTTTAATTATATCTTCAAACATCTTACCATACTTTTCATATTTTATTTCTCCAACCCCAGATATATTAAGCATTTCTTCTTTATTTGTTGCATAAGAACTTGCCATATTTTTAAGAGTTGCATCTCCAAATACCATATATGGTGCTACCCCTTCTTCTTTAGCTATTTCACTTCTTAAAGAAACTAACATTTCATATAACTCATTTTCCACATATCTTGATTTAGTAACCTTATCCTCTTTAAATTCAACTTTAATTTCTTGTCTTATTACTTTTAAAGATTGTTCATTTAATTTTATAGTAGGGAAACTTCCCCTTGGTCCTATATTTTCTACTACATCTAAAAAACCATGTGATACTAATGTATTTATAAAAGTTTTTAAATCTTCATTAGAATAATTTTTCATAATTCCATAAGTTGTTAAAGTATTAAATCCAAGATCTAATACTTTCTTATTTTTAGAACCTCGAAGGACATCTATTATCATAGTAGTACCAAAACTTCTTTTCATTCTAGCAATACATGATATAACTTTTTGAGCATCTAGTGTTTTATCTACGACTTCACCCTCATTTAAGCAGTTGCTACAATTATTACAATCTTCTAAAAAAGGTTCTCCAAAATAGTTTAATATACTTTTTCTATAACACATATTGCTATAAACTAAATCTACCATTTGTTGAAGCTTCTTATATTGCACTCTCTTTCTTTCAGGATTTTCAATTCCAACTTCAACTAAATATTTTTGAGTATGAACATCTCCTGGAGAAAATAATAATACACACTCACTGTCTTCTCCATCTCTTCCCGCTCTACCTATTTCTTGATAGTAATTTTCTATACTTTGTGGCATGTTATAGTGAAGTACCCATCTGATATTTGGCTTATCTATCCCCATACCAAATGCATTTGTAGCTACCATTATCTTTATATCATCATTTATAAAGTTTTCTTGATATTCTTTTCTTGCTTCATTTGAAAGTCCTGCATGATATTTTGCTACTGAGTAATTCCTTTTTAGTAATCCTTCATATATACTTTCTACTTCTTTTCTAGTTGAAGCGTATATTATTCCACTTTCATTTTTATGATTTTCTACATAGTCTAATGTATATTTATTTTTAGATGAGGACTTTACTATATTTATAGATAAATTTTCTCTATCAAACCCAGTTATATAAACAGCTGGATTATGTAAGTCTAATATATTTATAATATCTTCTCTAACTTCATTACTTGCAGTTGCTGTAAATGCTGTAACTATAGGTCTTTTATCTAATCTATTTATAAAGTATGGTATTTTTTTATAGCTTACTCTAAAGTCATGCCCCCATTGAGAAACACAGTGAGCTTCATCTATTGCAACTTGACTTATATTTTTTCCTCTTATTATATTTACAAATTCCATACTATCCAGTCTTTCTGGAGCTATATATATTATTTTACATTCATCATTTTCTATTTCTTCTAAAACTTTACTATATTCACTATTAGATAATGAACTATTTATTAAAGAAGCTTTAACCCCCATAGTCTTTAGAGCATCAACTTGGTCTTTCATAAGTGATATTAATGGAGAAATAACTATAGTTATTCCCTCTAAGCAAAGAGCTGGAACTTGATAACAAATGGATTTTCCTCCACCTGTTGGCATTATTGCAAGTACATCGTCTTTATTTATTATAGATGTTATAATATTTTCTTGTCCTTTTCTAAAACTTGTATATCCATAATATTTATGTAGTACGTCTAAAGGTTTTATATTCATCTACACACTCCTTAAAATCTTTATTGTAAAAATTCGCTTCTCTTGAGTGAAGTGTCGTCGAAACACTTCATATCTCCAACGATATATTCTTGCTACAACTTCAGATACATCTATTGCATGAGCCACTTCGTTGGCAAAACATTTTAAAAATTTCATATTATAGTTTACTTATGCGTAAAAAAAGTTTCAGAAAATAAAGATATTATTGATTTATCAATAGTCAAACTATTCCCTGAAACTAGTTTAATTTATATAGCTAACATTATTCTAATAAATACTTTGTAATAATTTTAAAATTTCTTCCTTATTAAGCTCATATGGATTAGCTAATATATTTGGAGACGTACATAAATTTGCTATTGCTTCTAGCTCATCCTTTTTTATATTATAATCTCTTAAGTTATTAGCTAAACCTATCTCCTTCTTCAATTTATGTATTGCATCAGAAAATTCTTCTACATTAGAATATCCAACATCTTTACTTAATTTATCTATTCTATCAAACTCAACTCTTGAATTTAATAATAATACTTTATCTTGAGTAAGACCACATGCTTCACCATGAGGTATATTATACTTACTAGTCAATGGATATGATATTCCATGACACGCAGCTGTCCCTGTAACTGAAAAAGCCATTCCAGCTAATAATGATGCTTGACACATATTTTCTCTATATTCTACATTATCAAGATTATTAACTGCATTTTTTAAGTTGTTCATAACAAGCTTTACTGACTCTATAGCTAAAATATCTGATATAGGATTGTTATTTTTACTATAATAAGATTCTAGTGCATGTGATAGTACATCTATACCTGAACTAGCTGTAACATTTTTAGGTACTGTAAGTGTCAATTCTGGATCAATTATTGCTATTTTAGGAAGTAGATACTCTGATTTTATAGGAAATTTATCTTCAGTATATGTATCACTTATAACAGAAACACTAGTAACTTCACTTCCTGTACCTGCTGTTGTAGGTATCGCTATTACAGGTATATTTTTATTAATATCTAATTTATTTTCTAGGAAATATCTTATATTAGTATCCATAGCTGCCATACAAGAAGATATCTTTGCACAATCTAATATACTTCCTCCACCTAAAGCTATAACAAAATCTACATTACTATCTTTTATAGCTTTAGTTGCTCTTTCTACATCTTCTATTGTAGGATTCGCGCTTATTCCAAAATGTACTTTTTCTATCTTTTCACTTAATAGTTTTATAACCTCATGACCATATTCACTTTTTATAAATCTCTCACTAGATATTAATATTCCTTTTTTAAAATTATTATCCTTTATTACTTTATTTATATTTTTAACTGCCCCATGTTTAAATATTACTTCAACAGGAAGCCCAAATTTATAATTCATATTATTACCTCTTTTATATTATATTTATTAATCTAATATTTTATCATACATATTATAATTAAACTATATTTATAGGTAAATTCTTTTAATAAAGTCTAGTTGTGTACAGATACTTTAAATTCTTTTTTCAATCTAATTATAAAACATAATATTTTATATTTTATTAATCCTCTTATATAATTATAAGTATTTTTTCTATTCATCTATATATTTTAATAACAATATTTTCATAATTTAATATATTTGTAATAAAAAATTCGCTTCGCTCATTTTTACATTTATAAAATTATTGATATTACTTATATTCATAAATTATCCATAAAATTTTTCATGCTATCAGTTTCCTTATACGTAAAAAAGTGCCTATTTATTAGGCACTTTATATTTACTAGAATCCAAAAGGTATTCCAGCTACCATCCATAATATAAACATTACTGTCCAAGCTATTAAGAAAGTCATAGAATAAGGTAACATTAAAGATGTTATAGTTCCTATACCAGACTCTTTATCATACACTTGAGTAAATACTATAACCATTGCAAAGTAATTCATAAGTGGTGATATTATATTAGTTGAACTATCTGCTATTCTGTATGCAGTTTGAACTACAGCAGGGTCTATATTTAACTTTAAGAACATCGGTATAAACACTGGTGCCATTATAGCCCATTTAGCTGAAGCTGACCCCATGAATAAGTTTATAAATGCTGTTATTAATATAAATCCTATAAGAAGTGGTATAGCACCAATATTTGCAGATTGCAATAACTCTGCTCCTCTAACAGCTATTATAGTTCCTAAATTAGTGTAGTTAAAATAACTTATAAATTGAGCTGCAACGAATGCTAAACATAAGTAGCCACCCATTGAACTCATTGCTTTACTCATATGAGCTGCTACTTCTTTTTCATTTTTAACAGTTCCAGCTATTTTACCATAAACTACTGATGGAACAAAGAATAAAAGTGCAACTATTGGTATAAGCCCATTCATAAATGTAGAATTATCTATTATTGAATTTAAGAAACTATCCGCTTCTAAGTTTCTTAAGAAAGAGTTTGGCATTAATATTAATGCTATTAATCCAACTACCATTACTATAAATGTAATATTTGCAGCTGTCATAGCTTTCTTTTCTTTGTCGCTTATATTTTGTAAATCAGAACCTTTTTCTGCACTACCTTCATATTTACCAAGTCTTGGCTCTATAACTTTAGTAGTTAATATAGTCCCAAGTATAGTTATTAAAAATGTTGATGCAAACATGAATAAGTAGTTTGCAGTTGGTGTAATATTTACTGTTGGATCTAGTATATGTGCAGCTTCATTAGTTATACCTGCAAGCATTGGATCTATTGTACCTATAAGTAAGTTTGCACTAAATCCTCCAGATACCCCAGCAAATGCTGCTGCTATACCTGCAAGTGGATGTCTTCCATAAGCCATAAATACTAATGCACCAAGTGGTATAAGTATTACATACCCTGCATCTGATGCAACGTTTGACATTATACCTAAGAATACTACCATTGGAACTATTAATTTAGATGGAGTTATACTAACTACCTTCTTAAGTAATGTTCCTATATACCCTGAACTTTCTGCTATCCCTATACCTAACATACCAACTAAAACAACCCCAAGTGGTGCAAATCCTGTAAAGTTAGATACTGCATTTTCAAGCATATACTTAAATCCTTCACCATTAAGTAGTGATACTGCTGTTACAACTGTTGTTTCTATTTCATTTGTTGTTCTATTTAATATATCCGCTTCCACTGATAAATTCATACCCGCTGCTATTGCTGATATTATAGCTACCCCAACACATAACATAGCAAATAGCGTTACTGGATGAGGAAGTTTATTCCCTCCTATTTCTACAAAGTCTAAAAACTTTTGTAGAAATGTTTTTTTATCAGTCTTTTGTGATACTGAACTATTCATTTTTATTCCCCCTTTTATATATAACGTAATTTATAACGTAAAAATTATTTATATACGTTAATAATATATTGTACATTTTAAATTGTCAAATAATTTTAAATATATTTAATAATCGAATATTTGAAATTAGCTTTGTATATTCATATCATACTTATAGTTTTCTAAATATATCACCTGTTTTTTGTAATTTCTTTTGTTTATTTAAAGTTTTTCTATACTTTACATATTTTTAATAAACTATGGGGAATATATTAAATATACTATTAATCCATACAGGAGGTGAAATGTTGAGATAACCATCTAGGTCAATCTTAGCATAATAATTATGGGTATACTTTATAATATTGCCTTAATATTAGTATTAATAGGTGCAGTCAACTGGGGCCTTGTCAGTTTATTTAAATTTGATTTAGTTGCTGCTATTTTATCCGGCAGTGGAAATTTCGGAAGTGTCAGTACAATAAGTCGTATAGTTTATGGATTAGTTGGCTTATCTGCTCTATACCTTATAGTCCAATACTTATACTTTATGTTTTAAATATTATAATAATAAAAGGATATCCACTTGGTATCCTTTTATTATCAATCTTATTTCTTACTTTCCTAAGTTTTTAGCTCATAGTTCTGATATTGTCTATTCGCATCCTATTTTCTATAATCTATATAATATTTAGTTAGATAATAATCTGACACATTGAATACGAATTCTTCAACTTCATGCTTTGTCATATTGAGTGCAAATTGATATTTTTATAAGTTACCTTAATTTACATACCAATCTACTAAACCGCCTTTTATACTGTATCTTTCACCAAACTAACTGTTATAGATAACAAACAACTAAGTTCCTATTTTTTTGCAAATTTCGCAATATTTATTTGATATTTTGCATTTATTAAATTTATAACAAGTTCATTTTAATTTATACAATGCACTACTTATAAACTCTTGAAGATTAATTTATTCATAAATTTCCCATGTTTTTTATTTTTTGTACTTATTTACTTATTTTAAATTTTATTTATTTTTATTTAATTTTTAAGCGTATACAATTTGGGTATAAGTATTTTGTAAGAATTTTAAATATAATATATTATTTTTAGTTATAAACTAGATAATTCACTTTGATAATATTCTTTTATAGACTTTTAAGTTTATTAATTTAATCTTATATAACTTTTTAATAAGATGTTTAATTTAGGAGGTTTGGCATGAAATTTAATTATAATTTAGAAATTGATAATATATTAAACAAAATATACAAAAGAAAGATATTTGATTTAGCTTGTGAAAATAACATTTCAAGTATAGATTCAAAAAATATAGAATTTTATAAAGATCAATTTAAATCTTTTGATGTGTATTTAGGAAGTGAAACAGAAGAATTTATAAAAGATTCATTACCTAAGGAAAAGGAAGGATATTTCTTTAGATGTGATGTATCAAAATATAAAAACAATTATTATCCAAAAATTTATGATGCTTTAGGTAATAAGCTTGTATCTGAAAGTGATTCTAAATTTGCAACTATCCTTTGGGAGGAGCATATAAATAATCTAATCATAAAAGATATTTATAAATCTTTTAATAAAGAAAAGTTCCACGAGTTTATTGATAATAATTTAGAAAATATTTATGAAGATATAAATAAAAGTATAATTGATTTTAACAATACTAATAAATTAACTATAGTATTTTCTAATAAATCTGAATTAATTTCTGTTGTTAAAGAAATGATTTTAAAAAATGAATTAGATATTTCTTTTGCTCAAGACTTTGTTGATTTAGATAAAGTTAGAGAAGAGATGATAATGTACTCTACTCCACTTGATATGTATAACGAGTACGATAAATTAGAAGATGAGCTAAACTATTGCTTAGATAAGTTCTTCAAATATAATAATGATGAGTTATTTAATATCTTAGTAAATGATAAAGATTTTAAATTTGTTGAAAATGTTGGTCTTGTTAGATAATAATTCAAATAAAATAATAAAATGGGAAAGTTAATAATAAAAACTTTCCCATTTTATTATTTTCACTAACCCCCAAATTTGCCAAAATATTTTTATTATTTGAAAATAATCTATCACCTATTGCCGTATTCTTAGGATTACTATTTAAATCTAAAACTGAAGCAAAGTCAATGTTAAAAATACTTATTAAGAAACCCTTTTTTATAATATTATGTTTAATTTTCATACTCTATATTCAATATTTTAGCTTTATCTACAATAATTGATATAAACTTCATAATTAATGGTGTAATTAACATAAATACTAATAGTATTATTATATTTTTAAAACTAAGTCTATATATCATTAATCTATCTCCAAATAATAATACAATTAAGAAAAATAATACTGACATAAGTGTAAATAAAATTTTTCTTTTGGTATTAAATGGTATACTTACTTTAAATAAAATAACTAGCCCCGTAAATCCAGTTAATATAAAAATTATACTTGATATTTGACTATAAGGCATTTTTACTTTATTTGATATAAATAAAATACTTAATGTATTTATTACTATAGTTAAAGCTCCTGCTAGCGCTCTTTTTATTATATTTCTTAAAAATCCCTTTTTTATTCTACTATTATTAGATTCAAGTGCAAAGAAAAATGAAGGTATTCCAATAGTCAATGCACTTATAAGTGTTAGTTGTATCGGAATAAATGGATAAGGTTTCATTATAATAAGAAATAATACAGAAAGTAAAAATGAATATATAGTCTTAACTAAAAATAATGATGCACTTTTTTCTATATTATTAATAACCCTACGCCCTTCTTTTACAACACTTGGCATAGATTTAAAATTCGAGTCAGTAAGTACAAGTTGTGATATTCTACGAGCTGCATCACTACCTGATGCCATTGCTATACTACAATCACTATCTTTAAGCGCTAAAACATCATTTACTCCATCTCCTGTCATAGCTACTGTATGACCTTTGTCTTTAAGAGATTTTATAATATCTCTTTTTTGTTCTGGCTTTACCCTTCCAAATACAGTGTACTTATCTACTGCTATGTTTATATCATCTTTAGTATTAAGAGTTGATGCATCTACATATTTGTCTGCATTTTTAACTCCTGCAGTTTTTGCTATTTTTGATACTGTAACAGGGTTATCTCCAGATATTACTTTTATTTCAACTCCTTGATTTTCAAAGAATTCAAATGTCTTTTCTACATTATCACGTATTTTATCTTCTATTATAATAAGTGCTATTTTTTCTATAGCCTTATCTAATTTGTCATTAGTTAAATCATTATTATACTTAGATAATAAAAGCACTCGGTATCCTTTTGATGAATATTCTTCTACTTTATCTTTTATACTTATATACTCTTCATTTAATATAAATTCAGGAGCACCTATTACAAAGCTTCCTTCTTCTTTAAAAGAAACACCACTCCATTTTCTTCCAGATGAAAAAGGTACTTTATTTTTATATTCCCAATTTGGATTTTCTTTAAAATATCTTCTCAGTGAATTAAAAGTTGAATTTTCATCATCTAATGTATGAGTTATTGCTCCTATTATCTTATTTATACTTTCATCATTGTATTTATCATCTAGTATTATAACTTCTCGTACATTCATTTTTCCCTCTGTTATTGTTCCTGTTTTATCAAGACATATCATATCAACACGAGCTAGAGTTTCTATACAATGAAGTTCTTGGACTAATATTTTTCTTTTTCCTAATCTTATAACAGATACTGCTAAAGATATACTTGTAAGTAAATAAAGTCCCTCTGGAATCATACCTATAACTGCTGCAACTGTACTTACTATGGATTTTTTTAATCCATTATTTAATAGATACATTTGTTTAAAAAACAGTATCAATCCTATTGGAACTATAACTATTGCTATATATTTGATTATTTTATCAAGAGATTTCACAATTTCAGAGTTTACTTTTTTTCTCTTTTTTACTTCATTTGTTATTCTAGCTGCATAGCTATTTTCGCCTACCTTATCTGCTTTTGCATAACAAGTCCCTGATACTATAAAACTTCCTGATAACAATGTATCTCCTTTATGTTTTAATATTTCATCGACTTCTCCAGTTAATAAAGATTCATTTACTTCTACATTTCCTTGTAAAACTATAGAGTCTATACTTATTTCATCTCCACTTGAAAACTTTATAATATCATCTATTACTATATCTTCCGTATTTACTTCAACTTCCTTAGATTCTCTTATTACCTTTGCCTTAGATGCTGATACTAAAGATAATTTATCTATAGTTTTTTTAGCCCTCACCTCTTGTATTGTGCCTATTGCAGTATTTGATATTACTATTCCCATAAATAATGCATTTTCATAGGATTTTACAAGTACTATAAGCATTGCAAGTATAAGATTTAATAAGTTAAAAAAGGTAAATACATTGTCTATTACTATCTCTTTAGTTGTTTTTGAAACACTATCTACAGCCTTATTATAATTTCCTTCTTTTATACGTTTATCTACCTCATCTTTTGATAATCCTTGAAGTATATCTTGATTTTGTATATTATTTATATTTTTATTAAGCTTCATATATACCCCTTCTAACCTTTTATTATGGTAATTAGTATTTACATTTTTTAATAAATAATTATATAAAAGTACATTTTCAAAATAAATTATAATTTAAACTAAATAATGAGATTTTAAAGACTTTCGTTATTCAATTTGAGATAAAAGAAGGTCGACAAGAAAATAAGAATGGTAAATAGATTTAACTTTATCAAAATATTTTTATTATTTTTTACATATATATGTTTTAATAATAATTCTACATTATAAAATAATTTTATTATTTATTGTATTTTTGAACGATACAAAATAATAACTTTACCTAATGAAGTATTTTAATTAAAACATATATATTAAATCTACTTTAATCCAAATATGGCAAAAAAATAAATAATGGATATATAACACCTATTATATATCCATTATTTATTTTTAATTTATAATTGTTTAATAATAACTTAATTCATAAATTAAAAATCTTTCTTGATTATCACTTTTATATAAATCATCTAACCTAACTTCTTTGACTTGCATAAATGGCGTGCAATTTTCTAAGTAATATATATAATCCTCCGATGGATAGTAAAGTATTATATCTATCTTTCTAGGATTATTTTCAAATGATATTAATATATTTTCTACAACCTTCATAAATATGTGAATTGAAAATGGATTAAAGAAATAAAATTTATTATCCTTATCGTTTATTTCATATTCTTGGGCTAGAGTACATAAAAAATTAATTTTATCTTTATCTCTTTTATTCTTTTTCAAATACTCATTTTTATTTCCCATACATTGGTTGTAAAAATTTTCATCCATTTCTATTCCTAAAACATTACACTTATAATTGTAATTTAAATAAAAATTAAGTCGTCCTTTTCCACATCCAAAATCAATTACATAGTCTTTTTCATTTATATAATAACTTTCAAAAAATTTATCCAATGCAAAATAAGGAGTTGGCTCGTATGGATGATAACATTTTTTAATTTCATCCCAACTTTGATCTCCTGTAGTTTTTATATTAAGCAACTCTTCATAGTATTTTTCTTTCATATTATTCCTTCCTATTTAATTTTATTATGTATATCCTATTTAAGCTTATTACAATATTATTTTTTGTCAACTAATGAACAAAATATTGTAAAAATATTTTATAATTTATTTATTTTATATTGAAATTTAGACATTTTATAGCTACGATTATATTAACTGTTGATTGTAAAAGGTAGCTTAAGGAGGGAATAAATATGAATTTTAATTTTGATAAAATTGTAGATAGAACTAACAATTTTTCGGCAAAATGGTCTGAAATGAATAAAAATTTTGGTACTAATGATTTACTTCCTATGTGGGTTGCTGACATGGACTTCTTAACTGCACCTTGTATAATGGAAACTTTAAAAGATAGGCTTGAGCAAGGAATATTTGGATACACAACTAGACCATCTTATTATAATGAATCTATAGTAAATTGGCTTGACAATAGATTTAGTTGGAAGATAAAGCAAGAATGGTTGATGTTTAGCCCTGCAGTTATAACTAGCATTAGTTTATTAATACAAAATCTAACTCAAAAAAATGATAAAATAATGATTCAAGAACCAGTTTATAGCCCATTTCATAATATAGTTGAGTCAAATGAAAGAGATTTAGTTATAAGCCCTTTAGTAAAATTAGATGACGGAAGCTATGTTATGGATTATGAAGATATAGAAGCTAAAATAAAAGATGTTAAAATGTTTATACTTTGCAATCCTCACAATCCAGTTGGTAGAGTTTGGACACGTGAAGAACTAACTAAATTAGGTGAAATATGTTTAAAGCATAATGTATTAGTTATATCTGATGAAATACATAGTGATATAGTATTAAAAAATCATAAGCATACTCCATTTGCTTCTATTTCTAAGGAGTTTGGAGAAAATACTATAACTTGTATGGCTCCAACTAAAACTTTTAATTTAGCTGGACTTCAAAGTTCTTTTTTAGTAATATCTAATCCTTCTTATTATGAAGTTATGGATAAAGCTTTTTCAAGATTAGATATAAAAAGAAATAATGCATTTAGTTTAGTAGCAACAGAAGCTGCTTATAACTATGGTGAAGACTGGTTAGATGAGTTAATTAAGTATATAGAAGATAATATTGATTTTGCTATTGAATATATAAAAACTAATATACCACAACTAAAAGTTAAAAAACCTGAAGGAACTTATTTATTATGGGTTGACTTTAATAGCCTTAATCTAAATGAAAAAGATTTAAAAGATGCTTTAATAAATAAAGGTAAGGTTGCATTAAGCGATGGATCTTCTTTTGGAATCGGAGGAGATGGCTATTATAGAATAAATTTAGCTTGTCCTAGATCTATGGTTTTAGAAGCTCTTAAGAGAATTGAATTTACTATAAACTCTCTATAAACAAAAGGTGAACTATAATAATATAGTTCACCTTTTTCACTAACATCCGCAACCTTTATTTGAATTACATCCGCATTCATTATTATGGTGATTATCACATTCACATTCGTTATGATGCTTATTACTTTCACATTGATTGTGATGATTACATCCACATTCATCATAAAAGTCACAATCATCTTCATCATATCCAAAATCATCTAGGTTGCATCCAACATCATCTTTATAGCAATCTCTGTAGCATTTAGCTGCTTTTTGTAAACAACATTGTGCTTCTTCCATTAACTCCTGAGCTGAGTTTGCAGACTCCTCATAACATTCCCAAAGTTCATTAGCTTTTTTACATTCCTCTATCGCTTGTCTTTTTAGAGATTCAGCTCTTTTTTCTGCTTCCTGTGCCTCTTGAGCTATTTTATTTGCCCTATTCATAGCACACTCTGCTTGTTGACATTTTTGATTGGCCATTTCTTTGAACTTATTACATTCTGATATGCAACTATTAAATTGAGAACTAAATATTAAATTTTTATTGTTACATTCATTTTGATTACAAAAGTTATTAAATTTGTTATTTTTTTTAATATTTTTCTGTTTCATTAAATAACCACCTTTTAAATTGAATATTTTAGAATATTTCACTTGTTCCTATTAACATATTATTCATTCATTCAAAAACTGTGATATGGTTACTATGTATTTGCTATTTTTATTAATAAAACAAGGAGCTATATCAAAGTTTTATCTTTTAAATAGCTCCTTATTTTTATGCTTTCACTAATTTGCTTTTATTAAAATTATATATAAAATCTATAGTTCTTCCACTTATATTAACTGCTATAAGTGACCAAAATATATCATATGCTGATAAGTATGTTAGTGATAGCATTAATACTGCTACATCACCTATCATATACACATTACCTATATTTAATGATGTAATTTTAGAAATTACCATAGCTAGAGCATCGTCTCCACCTGCTGCCGCTCCATTTCTAACAATTATTCCTACTCCAACTCCTACAAATAATCCTGAAAGTATGGTAACTGTGAACTTACTGTTTAGAACAGGTATTAATGGTCCTATAGATTCAAAGACTTCATAAAATGTTGAAAAACTAAAAGTTGCTATTATTGAGTATATTAAGAATTGTTTTCCAAAAAATTTATATCCCATTATAAACAATGCTGTGTCTATTATTAGATTTGCTACTGAAAGTTCTATATTGAATAAGTTTTTTAAGAGTAACAAAAGTCCTAGTACTCCACCTTCTGTTATATTATTTTGATAATTTAAGTTATAAATTCCAAATGATAATATTAATGCTCCTAATAATATTAGTGTTATGTGTTTTGCGTGCGTCCGCTTCTCCACAAGTATCCCTTCCTTTTCTTTTTGATTTACTAATATTATATACACTTGAATTTAATTTGTATAGTGCATTTTTATAAACTAAATATTATAAAATATTTTTTATTTTTTTTCAATCTATTTCTGTGTATTTTTATGTATTTTTATTTTCATATCTTTAACCCCAGTATTTCCAGTAGTTTCACTTGTATACAATTTTTATAAAGTTTAGATTAAAATTTTTTTAGGTTTAGTATATATAATTCTGTGTTTATATAAATTTTTGTTTTATTTAGTTTTACTAAACTAAGTACAAGTTAAATATTCTACTTTTTACTATATTTTAATAAATAAAGGAGCTAATCTTTTTTAAGATAATTCCATTATTTATCATTATTAAGTTAGATTACTATATATAAAAACACCTAAAAATTTTATTAATTGAAATTTTTAGGTGTTTTTTATTTTCACTAGAACTTATTAAATTTTAATAAGTTTTTCAGTGGCCTCCTTTCACAGAGGACTTTTTTATTAATCTATATCTATTGCATCTACTGGGCAGCCATCTCTAGCTTCTTGTGCGCTTTCTTGTAGATCTTCAGGTATATCTGAGTTTATAGCTTCAGCTACCCCATCATCATTCATGCTAAATACTTCTGGACATATTGAAGGACATGCTCCACATCCTATACAAGTATCTTTATCTACGTTTGCTTTCATAGTTATACTCCTTTCTTGTATGTATTATATTAACAAGTTACTAGATTTATATTTTATCTAAATACTCTTGTTAAATCTATTTTGTCCATACAATCAATTTGTATTATAGTATATTTAGGAAATTTTTCTTCTTTTATCCAATACAAACTTTTACTAAATTTATAAAAAGCAATGAAATATATAAATTAAATACAGTACATTTATTTTTAATATATTCCAATTACCTTTACAATTTTGGAATTATAATTTGGAATTATATAAATTAAATAAACATAACTTGTAATAAAGGATTATTTCTAAAATTAATTTCAATTAACATATTTATACACATCAAAATAAAATACAAATTTTTTAAGACAGAAATAAAATTTTCATCTCAATAATTTTTGTATTATATATCTTATATAATTTAAAAGTAACTTAATAATTAAGCATTTAAGGGGAGGATATAATGTTTATTAAAACAAGTAATTCAGCTTTTAAAGATTTTGGGAATATCGTTTATGATTATATTGATTTTAATTCAAGCTATAAAATAAATTTCAATAATAAGTCCATTGATAATCTTAAGTTAGTTACAAATGATTATACTTTTATTAAAGTTACAAAAGGCCTTGTAATGATATTGGTATCTTTTGATTGTAATAATATAAAATCTTTTATAATAAATCGAAGCTTACATATAAAAAATGGAATATATTTTAATCTTATATCAATTTCAGATGAAGCTAGTGTTGAGATATTAACAGATACTGAATTTGATTCTATTAAATTAGATAATCCTTTTAATTACTCTAATATATCATCATCATTAGATATTAGTGAAATATACACTAAGTTTTATCAAGAAAAAGGTACAAATTATAATTTTTCAGGAGAGAGACATACTTATTGGGAACTTACTTATGTTGATAAAGGTGAATTATTAACTACAATTGATGGAGTGTCTTATCATCTAAAGCAAAGTGATTTAATATTTTATGCTCCAATGCAATTTCATACTCAATCAACATTTGAAAAAATTAGTAGCTCTTATTTAACTATCAATTTTAAAATGAATTTTAATCATACTGATTTACTTTGTAATAAAATTTTTTCTCTTCAAAGAGATTCTTATTTTATAATAAGCAGACTTATAAAAGAGCTTTCTAATGACAATATATACAGTGATGATTTATCTCTTTGCTATTTAAAAGAACTTATTATACAAACACTTAGACTTGATAATTCCCACTTCCATTCTAAGCCTACTACTCATATGCAACAAACTTATGAAAATAAGTTATTAAATGATATACTTTTATACATTGATAATCATATTTATGAAAAAATATCTGTAAGTACTTTGTGTGAACATTTTTGTATAAGTACTTCTATGTTACATTCCTTATTTAGAAAAAATATGAACAATACTGCAAAAAACTATATAAACGAGCTTAAATTAAGTAAAAGTAAAGAACTTATAAGAAATTCTACCCATACACTTAGTGAAATATCTGAAATACTTGGTTTTTCTTCTATTCATTATTTTTCCAAAAAATTTAAATCATACTTTAATATTTCACCTACTGAATACTCTAAATCTATTTATAATTAAAAAGTTAAAGGGTATCCAAGTTTTTTTAGATACCCTCTTAAATTTAAGAAAAATAAATTTTATTCTCGCTTTTACACATTTGTATCTTTTCAACAACAACATCATACATTGCTTTCTTTGCTGGTACTAAATATTGTCTTGGATCTGAAGCATCAGGATTTTCATTAAAATATTCTTTTATTGCATTTGAAAATGGTATTTTAAGCTCAGTTGCTATATTAACTTTACATATACCTTTTTCTATAGCATTTTGTACTGCATCATAAGGAACTCCTGATGCACCATGTAGCACTAAAGGTATATCTACTATACTTCTTATTTCTTCAAGTCTATCAAAATCTAGCTTTGGTTCACTTTTATAAAGACCATGAGCTGTACCTATTGCTACTGCTAATGAATCTACACCTGTAGCTTTTACAAATTCTACTGCTTCATTAGGATCTGTTAAGAAAGAGTCTTTTTCATCTACCATTAAGTCATCTTCTACTCCACCTAATTTTCCAAGTTCGGCTTCAACTGTTGCCCCATACTTATGTGCATAATCAACTACATCTTTAACTATTTCTACATTTTTTCTAAATTCGTATTTTGATGCATCTATCATGACTGATTTACATCCAAGTTTTATTATTCTTTTTATATCATCTACATTTTCATGATGATCTAAATGGAAAGTTAGTGGTATATTATTTATTTCGCTAGCTTTTTCTATTATAGCTAGTAAGTAATTTTCATCTGCATATTTTACAGTTGATGGTGTTGCTGCAAGTATTACTGGTGATTTTAAATTACTTGCTGCTTGTAGTACCACTTGTATTGTTTCTAAATTGTGTATATTAAAGGCAGGTACTGCGTAACCCTCCTCTTGTGCTTTTATTAGCATTTCTTTAGTTGATATTAAACTCATATTAAAGTTACCCCCCTTAGTTTTTAAAGTCCTTTTAACTATTTTTAATAACTTATTTATATAAAATCAAAATTCCCAATATATTTATTTTTTAAGTTATATACTTATACTAACTCGTGTAATATTACTCCTTGAACTACTCTATTTACTTCCCCTGTTGGACATGGATTATCTGGTGTTATACCTAAGTTTACTGATTTTAAAAATGATAGCATTTGACCAAATATTATTTGTTGTAGTGGTAATAATACTTCATTTTTAGCACTGTAATTTATATTCTCAACATTAAATACATAGTCAGATTTATTAGCTATTTCTTTTTCTATGTTATCTCCAACTATTACTACCTTGTCATTTTTCTTATGAGCTAACATTTCTTTAGTTAGATCTAAGTCGTATTTTCTTGTATATTCATCATTAGATATATAAATTACACTAACAGTTTTATCATCTACTACAGACTTTGGACCATGTCTAAATCCAAGTGGAGTATCATAACTTGCATTAACCTTTCCTGCTGTAAGTTCTAATACTTTAAGGGCACTTTCTCTTGCTATTCCTTTAGAAGTTGCTGACCCTAAATAAACTATTCTTTCAAAGTCTTCATTAGCAAGGCTTGTAACTTTTTCTATATTATTTTCTAGGAAATTATTTACTGATTCACTTAATTTATCTACATCATTTGAGAAGTTTTCTATATTATCCATATTAAATACTGCCATAGCATTTAAAACCATAGTCGTGAAACTACTAGTCATGGCAAATCCTAAGTCATTAGTTTGAGGTGGCATTAAAAGAAGTAAACTTTTTTCATCATTAACTGTATTTTTTGCTAATTTTCCATTTTCATTACAAGTTATTACTACTTGATATAAATCATCTACTAATTGACTTGCAAGATTAACTGCATGAACACTTTCTGGAGAATTTCCTGATCTTGCAAAAGATATTAAAAGTGTTGGTACATCTTTTATAAAATAACTTCTTGGGCTTGCTACTAAGTCTGTTGTAGCTATGGCTTCTACTCTTTTATTTAGTAAACTTGTTAAGTAAGGTTCACAAACTTCGCCTGCAAAAGCTGATGTCCCAGCTCCTGTTAATATTATTCTGTATTCTTTTTTAAATAAGAATGAATCTATAAAAGATTTTATTTCTATTTTATTTTTTATTAAATTCTTAACCGATTCTCTCCAACTATCTGATTGTTGTATTATTTCTCTAGCAGTATTTAAACCACTACACTCTTTTAATTTTGAAATTTCTAATCCTAATAATTTATTTTCAACTTTTTCCATTATTTACTCTCCCTCTCTATTTATTATACTATTATTGTATATATTTTATTTTTATATGTATTTGTATTTTCGTATCTATAATTTGTTTTTTTGTATTTGATATTTATTGTTGTTTAATCTGTAATATATTTTAAATATGTAGCTATGCTAATAAATGCTTAAAATATTGTCGAAAAATCCACTAAAACATTTTCCTTAAACTTAATTTTATATTTTTATATAAATCGACTTTAAAATTTTATTTTTTACATAAAATATATAAATATAATTCCTTTGACTTTATTTTATTTTAAGTACTAGTATCTTGTATACACCCCTATACTTGTGATATACTTAAAAAGTTATTTTAAGCTGAAAGGAGCAAAATATATGTCAAAAAATAAAATAATAAACATAGCAGTTATCGCCCACGTTGATGCTGGTAAATCAACTTTAGTTGACGCATTTCTACATCAATCTGGTACATTTAGAGATAACGAAGTAGTAAAAGATTGTGTAATGGATAGTAATGACCTTGAAGCCGAAAGAGGTATAACTATATATTCTAAAAACTGTTCTATTAACTATAAGGATTACAAAATAAATATAGTTGATACACCAGGACATAGTGACTTCTCATCAGAGGTTGAACGTGTTATAAAAACTGTTGATACAGTTATATTACTAGTTGATGCTAGTGAAGGTCCAATGCCTCAAACAAGATTCGTTTTACAAAAATCTTTAGAAGCTGGACTTAGACCAATACTTTTCATAAACAAAATAGATAAGCAAGATCAAAGAGCTGAAGAAGTTGTTGATGAAGTATTTGATTTATTCGTTGACTTAAATGCAACTGATGAGCAATGTGAATTCCCAATAATATACGGTATAGCTAAGCAAGGTATAGCTAAAAAAGAAATGGATGATGATAGTGAAAACTTAGCTCCATTATTTGAAACTGTTGTTGAACATGTTGAAGCATACCCAGATTATAGCGAAGAGCCACTACAATTACAAATATCTGCTCTTGCATATGATGATTATGTAGGAAGACTTGGTATAGGTAGAGTTTACAAAGGAACTGTAAAAAATGGTTCTCAAGTATCTATATGCAAAGCTGATGGTTCTGTTGCTAAAGGAAGAATAACTAAACTTACAGTTTATGAAGGATTAAAGCAAGTTGAAAAAGATGAAGCTTATGCAGGTGACATAGTTGTTGTTGCTGGTATGGCTGATATATCTATAGGTGAGACTATATGTGATGCTGATAATCCATTACCAATGGAAATGATACACATAGAAGAGCCTACTTTATCTATGAACTTCTTAGTTAACGATTCTCCATTTGCAGGAAAGAGTGGTAAATTCGTAACTACTAGACACTTAAAAGATAGATTAGACAAAGAATTAGAAGTTAACGTTGGTCTTAAAGTTGAGCCAATGGATACAACTGATGGATACAGAGTATCTGGACGTGGAGAACTTCACTTATCTATACTTCTTGAAAACATGAGACGTGAAGGATACGAAATAGGTGTATCTAAGCCAGAAGTTTTATTTATAAAAGATGAAAACGGAAAATTAATGGAACCAATGGAAAGAGTTATAGTTAACTGTCCAGAGGTTTACTCAGGAACTGTTATAAACAAATTAAATTTAAGAAAAGCTTTAATGGAAGCTATGGAAATAGAAGGTGACTATGTTAAAATAACATTCATCGCTCCAACAAGAGGATTACTTGGATACAGAAGTGAATTCATAAATGATACTCGTGGAGAAGGTTCTTTAGTTAGATCATTTGAGAGATATGAAGAACACAAAGGTGAAATGCCTCAAAGAACTAACGGAGTTTTAATATCTCAAGTTGCTGGAACAACTATGGCTTATGCTCTTAATGCTTTAAGTGAAAGAGCTCAAATGTTCGTTGAACCTGCTATAGAAGTTTACGAAGGTATGATAATAGGAATGAACTCTAGAAAAGAAGACATGACTGTTAATCCTTGTAAGAACAAGAAATTAACTAACGTTCGTGCTTCAGGAAGTGATGATGCTATAAAATTACAAGCTGCTAGAACATTCACATTAGAAGAAGCTTTAGAATTTATAGATGATGATGAGTTAGTTGAAATAACTCCAGATGCTATAAGACTTAGAAAGAAATTCTTAAATGAACACGATAGATTAAGATACAACAAGTCAAGACAAGCTAATAAATAATATAAAAGGCAATCTCTATTTAGGGATTGCCTTTTATATTTAATAATTCAAAATTTTTTAGTATTATAATATACTTAAGTGTAAAAAAGAGTATCTTCATAGCATTAACTATAAGGATACTCTTTTGTAAAATATTATATATATAAAATACTAGTTTTCAGAAACTAATTCATCTAGTACTTTGCTTTCTGATAGATAAGATACAAATGTCAGTCCATACATAACTCCAACTGCCGCTAATGTTATTATTACTATACCCATTACTATTTATCCCTCCTTTTATTTATATTATAGCCACTTTATATGAATATACTGTGAATTTTCTATGAAATTAAAATAACTTTAATTTTCTTAATTTTTAGACTTCTCCTCTTCACTAAATTAATTATAATGTTAATTCAAATTATATTCTAGTTACTATTTTATAATTTTTCCATATAATGTATTTATTATTCCTATTAATACTAAAAAATCTCATACATCCAAATCATAATATTCGTGTATCCTCATCCGTCTTTCCTAATTTTCTATGTTTTATATTTTTCTCCCTTTATAAAGTACTATATATTAATTATACTTAATATTTTAAAAATATATTGAAACAATCTTATAAAAATGCTAAATTAAATGTAATAGAATATTTTTAGGAGAGTGATGGAAAATGGACCATAGTCCTTTGGGAGGACAGAACTTAACAACCATCACTTATTTATTGTCTTTATTTAGTTAATTTTTTATTTTGTTTATATAAATCAACTATTTAATAGATAATATTAAGTGATGAGATTTATATAAAACTTAATAAAGGATGGTTTCAAATGATAAGATACTATAAAACTATTGACAATAAATTGGAAAAGCTAAATTCTTTTGAAGAAGGATGTTGGATAAATCTTGTTGAACCTAACCAAAGTGAAATAAACGAAATTGCTAATTTACTAAATATAGATATAGATAGTATAAAGTCTGCACTAGATGAAGAAGAACGTTCAAGAATAGATGTTGAAGACAATCATACACTTATACTTATAGATATACCAGTTGATGAAAGTGATGACAAATCTTCTCATTATACTACTATTCCTTTAGGTATAATTCTTCTTGAAAATGCCTTACTAACTGTTTGTACTGCTCAAACTAAAATCTTAAATGATTTTATAGTAGGTCATATTAAGGAGTTTTACACTTATAAGAAAACTAGATTCATACTTCAAATTCTTCATAAAAATGCAACTTATTATCTTCATTACTTAAGAAGAATAAATAAGATGACAACTATTATAGAAAAAGAAATCTATAATTCTATGAAAAATAAGCAACTTATCCAACTTCTTGAGTTAGAAAAATCACTAGTATACTTCTCTACTTCACTTAAGGCTAATGAACTTGTTTTAAATAAAATGATTCGTACAAGTAGTATAAAAAAGTACTCAGAAGATGAAGATTTACTAGAAGATGTTTTGGTAGAAAACAGACAGGCTGTTGAAATGGCAACAATTTATGGAGATATATTAAGCAGAATCATGGATGCATTTAGTGCTATAATAAGTAACAATCAAAATGGTGTTATGCAGTTTCTTACATCAGTAACATTAATAACTACTATTCCAACAATTATATCAGGTTTTTTTGGAATGAATGTTGGAGGTATACCTTATTCTAATGATGTAAATGGTTTTTGGATTGTTATGTTAATTACAACTTTAATTTGTTTAGTTATAACATTTTTTATGTCTAGGAACAAACTACTGTAAAAATTTGCTTTGCTCAAATTTAAATTTATTGATAGGACTTTGATACATAAGTTATTAACAAATTTTGATATATAATAAAATACTAGTAAGTAAAAAAGAAAGCTATTTAGCTTTCTTTTTTACTTCTCTATTACCATATCACTTATACTTTCTTCAAACATAGAGTCTATATCTTCATTTATTTGTAGCATATATATAGGGACGTATTCTTCATCATCTTTTGCTTTTTCTTCTAATTCAAATTGTGCTATTAAGGACTTGTGTAAATCTATATTTAAATTTGGCATTTTACTTAGTATATCTTTGCTATCTTCATAATCTTTATTTACTAAGGATGTATACATATTCAAGCTTTTTTGGTAATATAGCCATGCTAACATATACTCACATCTTGAATCTTCAAGTATAAGACCTTCCTTAAAATATTTCTCAGCTTCATTGTATTCTTTTAGCCTTAAATTTAATAACCCTAAGTTATATATAGATTCTATACATTTTTTACTTCTAGATTTTTCATACCAGTACTTAGCATCGTCATATTCTTTATAATGAATATCGTATATTAATCCTAACATATGCTCTGAGTATGTATTTGCATCATTTGCAGGTATTTCAAAATATCTTTTTGCCTCTTCATACTTACATTCATCAAAGTATAATTTACCCAGGTAAATATACGCATTTATATTATTTTTACTTGTTGCTATTTCAAAATATTTTTTTGCTTCTTCGCTATTTCCTAAATCTATATAAATCTGAGCTATTTTATAGCTTGAATTTGAATCTCCACTTTCATTAGCTTTTTTATACCATATTATTGCTTCGTCATAGTTTTCAAACTCTTCATATATATTACCAATTTTAATTTGACATCCAACACTATCACTTCGTCTTAAGTAAAAAGATAGCGCTTGTTCTTTATCATCAGTTTTATAATATAAATCTCCTAAGTTTTCAAATGATTCCCTACATCCGTTTTCCATAGCTTGCATATAATACATTTTTGCTTTTTCATAATTTTCTTCTTCAAAATATAGACCTGCTAAGTTATTTTTAGCTTCAACCATACCACTTTCTGCACACATTGTATAGTATTTTTTAGCTTTTTCAATTTCATTTTCTTTATTATATAAATTTGCTAATCTAAATTTTGAGTGTATATGATCTTTATCGCAAGCTTTTTTATAGTATTGTATAGCATCCTCATATTCTTCACGTCTATCATAAACATAAGCTAATCTATATTGAGATTTAGTATGATCTTGATCTGCACTTTTTTTATAATATCTTTCTGCTTCATCTAGGTTATTATTTTTTTCCATTATAAGACCTAAATTAAAGCATCCTTTATCATTACCGATTTTATTTAGATATTTATAAAGAGATATTGCCTCTTTTTCATCTTTATTATTTTGATTTATAATCGCTAGGTTGTACTTACAATTTTCCTCTAACATTATAGACCCTTTTTTATAATATCTAAATGCACTCTCATCATCTCTTAAAACTGTGTATAGTACACCTAAATTAAAGCATGCTATAGGTAAATTTGAATCCGATGCTTCTATTAACCATTTTTCAGATTTTTTATAGTCCCTTAATTTAAAATAAGATACCCCAAGGTTGTTTTGCGCCTTTAGATGTCCTTCTTTTGCTGCTTTTTCATACCAATAAAGACAGTGTTCATATGCATCTACATTAAAGTACATATTTCCTATATCAAATGATGCATCTATTATTCCATTTTTATATGCTCTAGAATACCACTCTTCTGCTTCACTATATTTCTTTTTGTTATAATATATATTAGCTAAGGCATATTGAGACTTAGCATAATCATATTCAGCTGCAATCTTATATTGTTTTATTGCATTATCTATTTTACCTATTTTTTCAAAAAAAGTTCCTTTTGTATGATATATCATAGGATCTTTAGGTATGTTTTTTATCTTTTCTAAAGAAGATTTTATATCACTCATATCGTACTCCCTATTTTTACATTTTTTTACTTAATTATACATATAATTATATAACATATTTATTTACATTAGTATCTATATTTTAGTAATAACTATATATTTATATTCATATTTGTATTTATTTTTTACATTTATTAGTATTTTAATATATCATTTACTAAAAATGAGTTTCTATGAGCTTTACTATTTATTAAATAGCTAAAATTTCACTTTACTAAAAGTAACTATTAAATTATAGTAGGGTATATACTACAAATATATTAATGTATTATAAAAGAGGGCTTTAGCCCTCCGTTTTGATGTATAAATTGTTTAAGTTTTGAACAATTAATATATATGAGATAATATGAATATACTTTATCTACACCTGTATTAGGTAACTAATTTATATTTTTTAAATATATATATGCTTCTATTTGTGGAATATATATCATATTGTCTTTAATATGAGTATTTCCAAATTCTTTAAGCTCTATTCCTTCTTTATCTTTTGTTATCTTATATTTTATTACTTCAATATTTTCATTTATATTAGCATGAAAAAACATACCTTCATATTGTTTGAATCTGAAATTAAAATTATCTCTTGTAAGTTTTATAACTAATTCTTTCATATTCTTTCCTTTCTCTTATGTTTTATTATATCACTATAATATATTTAGAATAATTTAGCAATTATTATATAGGTATAAGACTTTTTTCGAAGTAGTTTATGAGTAAAAAACTAAAATTATTATCTTTACTATTTTTTCTATTATATATTTTAACTAATACTATATGTAGTAAATATCCTTACTTTATAGAAAGATGCTAGAGATTAATCCCTAGCATCTTTCATATAATCATACGTTTCAATCGGAAGTTCTTTTTTTCTTAATTTAGCTTCTACAATATCTTTTATTACAGAGTATATTATAGCAAATAACGGAACACCTATAATCATACCAATTAATCCTAATATTTTTCCTGTTACTAAAAGTGAAAATAAAATCCAGAATGCTGATATTCCTATAGAATCTCCTAATATCTTAGGACCTATAATATTACCATCTATTTGTTGTATTATAAGTATTATAAGTAAGAACCATAATGCTTTAACTGGCGATACAAACATTATTATTACAAATGAAGGTATAGCTCCAAAGAACGGTCCAAAAAATGGTATTATATTAGTTATACCTATTATAACAGATATAAGTATTGTATATGGCATTTTAAATACTGTAAGTATTATAAATGTTAATACACCTATTATAGCTGAGTCTATTATTTTACCACTTAAAAACTTACCAAATGTATCATTAGTTCTATGAGCAAGATCTATTGCTATTTGTGCATTTTCTTCACTAAATAATGCACAAGTTATCTTTCTACTTAAAGCACAGAACTTTTCTTTATCTATTAATAAGTATATCGATACAACTAATCCTAAAACTATATTCCATACACTTGATGCTACAATTTTAAGTACATTTCCAAGTACCGGAAGTAAATTAGTTATTATGTTTATAGTATATGTTACTATTTCATTCCACTTTTCCATAGCCATTCCTACATATTCATTATTTACATCTAAATTTCTAGTTAGCTCTTCTATTAATTTAGTTGCATTTGATACATATGTAGGTATATCGTTAACAAGACCTATTATACTATCTACTAATTGTGGAAGAACAAATTGCATAAATAAAGCAATTATTAAAAATGCTGTTATATATGTAAGTACTATAGATATTCCTCTTTTAGATTTTTTCTTTAAATTTTTAACTGAATCGAATACTAATACTTTTTCTTCATAAAATACTAATATAAAGTTTAGTAAATATGCCATTACAAATCCTATTATAAAAGGCTGTAATGTAGATACTATCCATCCTATTTTAGTAGTAAATGCACTCATTTTATCTATTACACTAAAAAATATTATACTAGCACATATTACTAAAAATGCATAGACTGATATAGTTGTGTACTTTTTATTCCAATCTATCTTCATAAAATCCTCCCTAAAATTTAGTAACTTTAAATTTAACCGTACTATTTTTCATATGTAAGTGTAATATATCATATATGATTGAGATTGTCATTAAATTTTATACAGTAATATTTAATTTTTTATTTATTATTAAAAATTTAATAACTAATAATTTAATCTACTATTGAGTGTCTCTTTTTTGTCCATTTAATCATATACCTATAGTATGTAGTTATGAACTACTAAAATATTTATCATGGAGTGTTGTTTATGCATAAGGACTATATTAGTAAAGACAAAATTTGTGGTTGCCAAACTTCAAAACCATCATGTAAAACTAAAAAGAAAGATTATTGCGACGTAAAACCTGATATGGAATCTATGTTTGTATATCCTATAAACTTATGTGAGGTTCAAATATATCAGATATTATGTCAATGTATTGGAAGAGTTGTTGGTTTAAAATTAGTAGATAGCAATTGTATACTAAGATTAAAAATAAAACAAGTAAATCAATGTGTTGTTATGGGCAAAACTTGCTCTGGAAAAGGACCAATATATGTTAAATTATCTTCTATACAATATGTAGATTTAGGAAAAGAAACTTATGTAAACCCATTATGTAATACAGGTGTAGTTCAAGGTATCCAAGGGCCTGCCGGTCCTCAAGGTCCTAAAGGTCCTAAAGGTGATAAAGGTGATATTGGACCTCAAGGGCCTCAAGGTCCTGCTGGTGCTAAAGGGGACAAAGGGGATATTGGACCTCAAGGGCCTCAAGGTCCTGCTGGTGCTAAAGGTGCTAAGGGCGATATTGGACCTCAAGGGCCTGTTGGTCCTAAAGGTAATATGGGTCCTGCTGGAAAAACTGAAAAATATACACCACCTAAAAAGGTACCTTATAAAAACTAATATTAATTTAAAATTCGCTTTGGATATATCTATTGCTCAAAATATTATTTTTTACTTCTTTAAACCTATTAATACAAAAGTTATCAATATTTTTTAATATATTTTAAAATTATGGCAAGAAAAAGGAGTATCTATTGTTTTTTATAAAGTAGATACTCCTTTTACTCATTATATGAAATCTTATAACATTCTTTATTTTCTAAGGTTTCTAAAAATTCCTTTGGATTTTTGATAATCCATAATTTCTTATTCCTATTTAATCTTTTTATATAATATTCAAGCTTCATAGCATTACTTTTGCTATCAGCTATAAAATAAGTTTCTAACCTTTTAAACCCCTTCACCCTGCTATATTTACAGTTTATACCACTTTCATGTTCTTTCATTCTTCTAACTATATCTGTTGTATATCCAGTATACAGTGAATCATCCTTGCATCTTATTATATATGTAAAATACATCTTAATCTCCTATATTAATTGCTTATTAATAAAATTTAATTATATTTTTTCTTTATAACTTTTCTTATTACTTTTTTCATTATCTCATTTATATCCTCTTATGTAAACTATTACCCCAAGTATTTTATATTCTTTAATAAATTCTTTTATATAAATAGCTTTCATATAAAAATAGAGTACGTTTAAATACATACTCTATTGAGTAAAAATTCACTTTGTTCATTTCGCCAATGATATATCCTTGCTCCCACTATGGATACATCCGTTTCTCAAAAATTCGCTTAGCCTAAGCTACGTGTCGGCGAATCATTTTATTTATATTAGTTACTCTAAACTATATAAATAGACTTTTACCTAATTTTTCAAACATTTGAAGCATTAAATATGCTTTTATATCTATACTCTCTTCATTTTCTAAAATATTTTTAGCATCTTCTTTTGATATTAACATTGCTTTTATATCTTCATCTTCTTCTTGATATTTATCAGTTATCTCTCCATCACATAAACAATATACAAATGCTACAGATTCATCTGTCATACCAGGTGATAGATATAGCTTATTTTTGCTGTTTATTTTATTCATACTTATTAAATCAAGACCTGTTTCTTCTTTTAACTCTCTTCTTACAGAAGTTTCAACATCTTCATTATTATCAACAAGTCCTGCTGGTAACTCATATATGTATTTGTTTATAGGTACTCTATATTGATTTATAAGTACTAATTTATTTTGTGTTTTATGAAGGGCACATATTACTACTGCATCAATTTTATCTTCCTTATTTTCTAAATATATTTTTTCTAGTTCTTCTTTACTTTTTCTAGATGATACCATCCAGTGCTTTTCTTTACCTTTTTTATTTTTATATTCTACATCGTATAAACCTACGAAATCTGTTTCTACTAATGGCTTTAAACCTTTTATCTTTGAATTTTCCAAAATTATACCCCTTTCTAATAGCTATAGTTTTATTATATCAATGATATTACTTTTTATCATTATTTTAATAAAATTAGCTTTAGCCACTATATAGCAAAGCATTCTAAAATATAATTTTTATATTTTTAAAGTTATTGATATTACCTATATTCAAATGTTGTTAACAAAATTTTATATCATAGTTTCCTTATACAAAAAAATATTACTGAAAATCAAAATTTTCAGTAATATTTTTTAAGTAATCCTATTTATATAAGTATATCTTTAATTTATAAACTATTTATCACAACTTTTACAATTGTAAGAACCTGAGCATTTATAACAACCATAATCTCCATCAGCCTTATTCTTATTGTGTTTAATTATAGGTCTGATAGCTAAAAATAATATAAAAGCTACTACAATAATTACTATTAAATTTCCCATAGCTAATCTCCTTTAATATATTATTGTACTTGTACTTTTGATACTTTCTTTTCACTTTCACTAACCTTATTAGATTTTATCTTATGTACTACATAAAATACTGATAAGGCTAATATTATAACTGCAGGTATAAATCCTTGACCTAACTCTTTATATACTAATATAGTACCAACTTGATAAGTTATCATAGCTACAATATATCCTACACTTAATTGAAGTAATATTGACTTTAACAACCACTTGTTAGATTTCATTTCTGATTTCATAGCACCTATTGCTGCAAAACAAGGTGGTGTAAATAAGTTAAAGAACATAAATGCAAGCGCAGAAACTGCTGTTATTCCCATAGTTTCTTGTACCACCATTCCATTAACTAATTCAAAATCTGAATTTATAGCACTCCCCATTGAGTAAACTACTGCTAATGTTGCCACAACTTCTTCTTTAGCTATAAATCCTGTTATAGCAGCTGCTGAAAGTTGCCATACACCTATTCCTACTGGTATAAGTAAAAATGCAAATGGTGAAGCTATATTAGCAAGTATTGAAGTATTTACTGCATCTTCTACTAATTGTAATTTAAAGTTAAATGATGACATTATAAATACTACTGTATTACAAACTATTATAATAGTACCAGCTCTTGTTATAAAGTCTTTACCTGTTTCTAACATTTTAAAGAATGCTCTTTTTATACTAGGCATACGATACTGTGGTAATTCTATTATAAAATAATTTTTTATATTATCTACTCCAGTTACTTTCTTTAATATTAATCCCACACATATTATAACTGAAAAGGCTACAAGATAAGTAAGTGGGAACATATATCCTTGTTCCGGGAAAAATGCTGCTGTAAATAATGCTATTATAGGTAATTTAGCCCCACAAGGAACAAATGGTGTTAGCATTGCAGTAAGTCTACGTTGCTTTTCATCTTTTATAGTTCTAGTTGACATAATTCCAGGTATTGAGCATCCATATCCTACTATCATAGGTATTATAGACTTTCCTGATAATCCAATTTTTCTAAATAATGGGTCAAATATTAAAGCTATACGAGCCATAAATCCACTATCTTCTACTAATGATAACATAAACATTAATACCATAACTAATGGAACAAATCCAACTACTGCTCCAACTCCACCTATTATACCATCTGTTAATAATGAATTTAAAAAGTCACTAGTTCCTATACTTGCTAACTGACCTGAAACTGCATTTTGGAACCCTTCTATAAATCCTACTAATGCATCTGCAACTAATGGACCTAATGTATTTATAGATAAATCAAAAATAAATGCCATGATTAAAATAAAAAGTCCAGTTCCTATTATAGGATTAGTTACAAACTTATCTATTTTATCTTCTAAAGTTTCTTCATTCTGTCTTATTATTCTGTTTTCAACTTTTGATATTATATTATTAACTATAATATATCTTTCTTTATCTTGTTTTTCTTCGTTATGTATATTTGATAATTCTTTAAATAAGTTCTTTTGTTCTTTTAATTTAGAGCTTTCAGACGCTACATTAATTAAATTTTTAAGACCTTCATTTTTAGCTGCTGCTATTTCAACAACTTTACAGTTTAATTCTTTTTCTAATTTATTAACATCTATATCCGTTACATTTTTTGATATATCAACTTTATTAAGTGCAACAACTACTGGTATATTAAGTTCTAATAGTTGTGTTGTGAAGAATAAACTTCTATTTAAGTTTGTAGAATCTACCACATTTATTATAACATCAGGATTTTCAGTTTTTATAAAATCTGTTGTTATACTTTCTTCACTTGTATATGGTCTTATTGAATATGCACCCGGTAAATCTACAATGTCTATTTTACTTCCTAAACTTTCTTTTAATTTTGCTTCTTTTTTACTTACTGTAACCCCAGCCCAGTTACCAACGTATTCTTGTTTTCCTGTAAGGGCATTATATAATGTTGTTTTCCCACTATTTGGATTCCCCGCTAATGCTATTTTCATTCCATCATCTCCTCTTTCATCTAGAATATTTCTATAACATCTGCAAGATCTTTGTCTATACCGTATCTTCCACCTTTTATATTAATTATTAAGTTTGAATACATTTTTTTAACTATACTTATAGTTTCTCCTTCAAAACATCCTAAAGTAAATAAAAATTTATTTATTTCTTCATCTCCATTTATGGATTTTATTGTGTATATAATACCTTTTTCACCATCTGGTAATTTCATTTTTACACCTCTTCCCTTCCCAATTTATCGGTTTTGATAATTACTATCATTAATTATATGATAATCAATTTCAATTAATTTGTCAACTTAATTTTTAGTTATTTTCATATTTATAATAAAATCCCCTAATATAAATTTTGTAATATAATTTCTTTGTATTAAAAAAGCTGTCTAAAATTAGACAGCCTTTATAATTATGATAATGTTTTAAATTCATATCCATTGTCTTTAAAGTGTTTTATTATTGTTGGAAGAGCTTTAGCCGTTTCTTCTTTTCCGTAAGTATCGTGCATTAATAAAACAACTATATCTTTTCCTTCAGATGTTTTTATAGCGTAGTCTGATAATTCTTGAGCATTTTTCTTTCTTCCTTCAGCATCTGCATTTAATGCATTCCAGTCTATTGATGCCATATTATTTTCGTTTAAATAATTATCAAGTTGATCCATTCCCTTCCAAGACATATGCCCCCCTGGACATCTTATAACTCTTGTTGAGAAATATGGACCTAATATGTCCTTTAATAATTCATCCGTTTTATTAAAATCAGCTAAGAAATTATCTAAATTTAAAGTTCTATCTGGATATAAATATTTATAGTCATGTGTATAGGAGTGATTTGCTATAGCATTTCCATACTCAAATGACTGTTTTATTAAATCTTTTGCCTTTTGTCCTCCTCTTTCTATATTCTCTCCTGTAACAAAGAAAGTAGCTCTTACATCATTTTCTTTTAATGTTTTTAAAATTTCTGGAGTAACAGTCGTTGATGAACCATCATCAAAAGTTAAAAACACCATTTTCTTACCATCATTAGAGTAATCATAATTTGCTAATTTTTCCTCTATCTTTTTTGCATCATATGTGTATTTTTTACCTTCATGAGTTACACCGACCATTTTCTTTTTAGCTTCTTCTTCTTCTTTTCTTTTTCTTTCTTCCTCTAACCTTTCAGCTTCAGCCTTTTTTTGCATTTCTATTTTTTCTTGTCTTTTCTCTTCAATAAATGCTGTAGTTGCAGTTACACCTTTAAATCCTACAACTATTACAAGTACTGTAATAACTGCTAATAAAGCACATTTTTTTGCATTTAAGCTTTTTTTTCTATTCTTAGAACTAAAGCTAATTTTATTTTTTCTTCTCATATTAGTCTCCTTACTTAATATAATTTTGTCGATTTATTATATTAATATTATAGTACTTATTGTCGAAAAAAGCTAGTAGATATTAATTACAATTTAGTAACCAGATATAAGTACCTCCCCCTTAAAAGTAGTACTTATATGTACAAAAAAAGATTATCATAAAATAATCATCTATTTATGATAATCTTTTTTAAGAAGTAGATATGACTGAAATAGTTCGCCAACACATTAATCAAAACGGTATCAAATGTCATATAGTTAGCACATGAAGTATTTCACTAACACATCGCTTAGGTAAAACGAATTTTATATTAATGTATTATTCCCATTGATATATTCATAATAAAACTTAGTATAAATAATGCTGTTAACACATACATACTAGGTGATACCTCTTTGTACTTTCCAGTTAAAACTTTTAAAACAGTGTATATTATAAATCCTAATGATATTCCATTTACGATATTATAAGTAAAAGGTATCATAACTATTATAATTATCATAGCTATTGAATCTATTGAATCTTCTCTTTCTATATCAAAGAAAGTCTGTATCATAAGTATACCTACAAATATAAGCACACTGCTTATAACACCATTTGGAATAAGTTTAAGCACTGGTATTAAAAATATTGATAATAAAAATAATATTGCCGATGTAAATGCTGCTACTTTACCTTTAGCTCCTTGGCTTATTCCAGAAAAGTTTTCTGCAGCAACCATTGTAGGACTTGTTCCAAATATACCTGCTATTATATTTGATATACCTGCAACTTTAAATGGACCCTCAAACTCTTCTACTTTACCTATAGCTTCCATTTGACCATATAATATACCCATATTTTCAAATACTATAACTATAGTTATTGAAAATACCGCAACAATAAATGGTATAGTAAATATATTTTCTAATGACATTGCTAAAAATACATCCTTAATTGCTCCTATATTAAATGAGCTAAAACTTAAACTAGAAATGTCTGTTACTCCTATAAATAATGATAGTATAGTACCACCTATCATACTTATTAAAAGTCCACCATTAACATTTTTAATATGAAGCACTAATATAAATATAAGTGTTATTATACTTATTAAAGCTTCTTTACTTGTTATATTACCTAAAGATAATATAGTCGCATCATTTGGTACTACTAATCCACTTTTTTGAAGTCCTATAAATAATATAAAAAAGCCTACACCTACTGTTATCGCATGTTTTAAAGTATTTGGAATTGATTTTAAAAGTATTTTAGTAAAATTTGTACTTGCTATTATAGTAAATATTATACCACTTACAAATACAGCTCCTAAAGCTTCTTGCCAGCTAAGTCCCATAGAATTTACTATAGTGTAAGTAAATAATGAATTTATTCCCATTCCTGGAACTACAATAAATGGAGTGTTAGATACTACACCCATAAGTATAGTTGATAATGCACAGGTAAATATAGTTGCCATCATTGCTGCATCTTGGCTTATTCCTGCATCTGATAGTATCAGTGCATTAGTCAATATAATGTATACACTTGCTACAAATGTAGTACATCCTGCTAATACCTCTGTCTTAATGATTTGATTTTGATTTTCTAATGTATTTTTCATTCCTCTTTCCTTTTTATTTGTATCCCTCTCCCACCCACAATTTAATGCTTTTATATATTATCACTTTTTTATAATTTAGTCTATATTCCTTAATAAAAATTGCCATAAATAGAAATCATAATTTAAAATTAATTTCTATTTATGGCAATAAGTAATTTTTAATTACTTAAATTTTATCAGTCTCTGATTTTAATTATTCTAACTATTTTTCATAAGTTTTTTACCTTATGTTTATTCCTCTTCATCTTTTATATTATTTGTCTTTTTTGTTGTGCTACTGTTCTTCTTTGATGTAGATGTCTTTTTTGTTGTGCTACGTTCTTCTTCATCTGAGTCATCATTATCCTTATAATCATTTTCTTCATCAATCTCATCTGAATTCTCTTCTAATTCTAAATCTTCTTTAAGTTCTTCCATTACATGTTTAGGGGTAACATAATCATCATCTGCAGAAGATATTGTTCCTTGGCTAATAGTAAACCCTGCAGATATAAGTACAGTTACAGCTATGCCGCATAATATAATAGTATTTTCTTTTTTCATATTTTCTCCTCTTAAAATAATATAAATTTAATAAGTATATGTAACTATTTTATCATATTTTGTAGTTTTATTCTATATTATGTCTATTTTAGATTTATTTCTAGTAAATTACATATTCTTTTTTGTTAATAATTGTAAAAAATTTACTTATATGCAAAATAATAGCTAGAATGTAACTTACATTCTAGCTATTATTAATCACTCAGAGTACTTTTTTACTTTTCTCCAAATATAAACTTGTGCCAAGCTTCTAAATTAGGCTCTTTGTCCCATTCTAAGACCCATCCTTTTTCCTTACTTATAATATGACCATTTCTGTATTCTTCTAGAGGAAATTGAAATTGCTCTATATCCTTATCATTAATCTTAAGCACTGTATAAGCTAAATTCATCATTTCTATAGGGCTTATATTAGTCTTTGTATTGTTTAAAATAATTTCTGCACATCTTTTATAGGTATCTACTCCTTTTTGTACAAACTCTTGATATGCACTTTCTGCAACTTCTCTATGTCTAGCTTCTCTATGAAAAGCACTATCTGTATATCTTATTCTACTAAAAGCAAGAGCCTGATATCCATTTAATCTTTGAGTTCCTGCTTCTGTTAAATATTCTTTTTCCCCTACACTATCCTTGTCAGAATAGTAATTA
This sequence comes from uncultured Romboutsia sp., assembly GCA_937880075.1. Classification (GTDB taxonomy): domain Bacteria; phylum Bacillota; class Clostridia; order Peptostreptococcales; family Peptostreptococcaceae; genus Romboutsia. Next base: position 40,078 of record CALFLM010000022.1, read on the forward strand.
TAGCAAGCATCAATCATTGAATTAATAGATTTTAATCCACTTTCTGGAACATCGACAACAACGCCACCAATTTCATCTATAATCTCCATAAATGAACCAAAATTAACAGCTATATACTTATCAATTTCTAAATCAAAATTTTCCTTAAAAACTTCTTTTAAAAGGTCAATACCTTCATATGCATATGCATGAGTAAGTTTTTCAGTTGAGTATCCTGGTATATCAACATAAGTATCACGAGCTATAGAACTTAACTTTATTTCATTATTCTTACTATCTATTGTGACAAGCATAACTCCATCAGATCTATTTCCTTTTTCAACATATTCTCCATCAGTACCAACTAATAATATATTAGTTATTCCATCAACCATGGTAGCTTCATCTTTTTCTTCACTTTTTACAGAATCATCTTTTACGTATATTTTATTTAACTTTGAATATACATATCCAAATCCACTTAAACATATTACTAATAATATTGCAATTAACGTCAGTGCTAATTTTTTAAAATTCTTCATAATTTCACCTCACATTATCATTATTTCTTATATTTTAACATATTTCTTATAAATAAGCATTATATTAATTATCTGTAGTATTATAGTAATATTTACCTTAGATTTACTTATAATATATATTATATTTTTTATTCTTATTTATACATATATATTTTTTACTCTCTCTTACTAAAATTTTATATTATCTAATCGTAATCGATAACAGTATATTTTAAAATCACCTATTATGAGTGTTTTTCAATTACTTAGCATTCACTTAATTTTCAAAATCAATTATTTTATCCTACTTTGTGTAAAATTCAATCAGTAAATAATTTTTTAAATACTTAATCATAATAGTTAATAGATTATGATGTATTTATAAGAAAACTTTCACTTGGAAATGATATAGATATACGATATATTGTCAATATAAGTGCAGCACTTTATGTTTATGTTGTGTCGAATATCTCTGCAGGTATTTTATACCCAAGATACTTGTGAGGTATATTATTTATTATATTTGCTACAACATCAAACCCCTTTTGAACTATAGTAGAAAAATCAAATATTTTTGGATAACTCTTAATAATCCATTAGTTTTCTCATTAGCTCATCTTTGCCAAACCCCATAAAAATCTATGAAATAAACATCTAGATTTAATATCTTTTCAATTTCATTATAACCAGCAAATTCTTTACCTCTATCAACTTTAAATGTTTTAATTAGTTTATTTAAAATAGACTCAAATACTTTTAAACAACATAAGTTAAATATTGCTAATTTTCTATTATCCATAAACTTAGTAATTAAAATATATACTTTTTCATTCTAAAAAAGTTGAAGGGCAGGCTTTTGATTTCCTTTTCTTTTTAATTTCTTTTACATAACCCTTTTACAATAGTATTTTGTACATACATCTATAAATTTTTTTGAATCCAATCTTTATAGATTTATCATCTTTATAACCTAGTCGTAGACTACAGGATATTTGTTCAGATTACCAATTTTTACTTAAATAATCTTCTCTATATATGTTTTAATTAAAATATTTCATTAGGTAAAGTTATTATTTTGTATTGTT
>CALFLM010000023.1 GCA_937880075.1 uncultured Romboutsia sp.
ATATAATCAACCCTAGTAATTTCAATGACTAAATTTAACTAGCACAACGAGTTAAATAGAGTTTTTATATATTTTAATATAAATAATATATATTATAGCATCAAATACTTATTGTATTACTATTACATTTTTATTTAATTAATTACATTAATATGTAGTTAAATAATATTAATTTTACAGGGAATATTAAATATACTATAATAATTAAGGAGATTACCTAAAAAAATACATTTTTCTCCAATAAACTTAAAAATATGATAAAATTTATATATATGGAGGTATTTTATGAAACATAAGAAGATTTTAATAATTATGATTATAACAATATTTTTTACTGGATGCTCATCAGCTAAAGAGGATGGATCGTTTAATGAAGGAAAGTTAGCTTTAGAAAAACATGAATACACAAAGGCACAGGAACTTTTATCTCAGGCTTTAACTGCAGATAGTACAAATGAAAATGCAAGAAGCATGTACATTCAAGCTGTAAAAATGCAAGATGTAGCTGAATATGAAGAAAAGAAAAATTATGATAAGGCTATAGAATGTTTAGAGGCTATAGAAAATTTAAAAGGTGGCTCATCAGAAATAAAAAGTGAAGCAGTTAAGAAGAAAAAAGAACTTATAAAGCTAAATGAAGAATATAAAAAAGCACAAGAAGAAAGAAAAGAAAATGCAAAAGATGTGTCAGGTCAAGTTCAGTATAAATTAGAACAAGATGCATTGAAAGAAAAGAAAAAACAAGAGGTAGTAAAAGAGGAAGAAGAACAAAAAAAGCAAGAGGAAGAAAATAATCAACAAAACAATCAATCAGAAAATACTCAAGGTGACGGTAGCAAAGAAAATACTGGTGAAACAATACAAAATCCAAGTAATCAACAAAATCATCCAAATAAGCCAAATACCTTAGAACAAACTCATTAACCTAAACTTTAGACTTAAGTATAAAGTTTAAATAAATTAATATATAAAAATAGTGAATTCATTGATGAATTCACTATTTTTATATATTAATTTATCATATTAATTTTTAATGTATTTTTCAAGGAAGTTATTAACTGTTGACCAGTAAAGTTTTGGATTAACTAAATCTGAGTTGGCATGTTCTCCACCTTCTATAGTTAACTTTTCTTTTTCTGAGTTAGTTGCGTTATATAATTCATCCATCATATAATATGGAACAAAATCATCTTTGTCTCCATGTATATATAATATTGGAGTAATTGATTTTTTTACTTGATTTATAGCAGAAGCATCATTTAAGCAATATCCAGCTTTTATATGTGTAACAACATCTGAAAAATTCATAATAGGAAATGCTGGTAAATTAAATAATTGCTTAAGTTGATAACTAAATTCATCGTAAACTGATGTATATCCACAATCAGCAACAATAGCCTTTACATTAGATGGTAGTTTTTCTCCAGATACCATTAAAACAGTAGCAGCACCCATAGAAGTTCCATGAAGAGCTATTTCAGATTTTGGATTATTTTCAACTATATAGTTAATCCAATTAATTATATCAAGTCTATCATCCCATCCCATTCCAATATAGTCACCTTCGCTACTTCCGTGACTTCTTAGGTCTGGAACTAATATATTATATCCAAGATTATATAAATGCTTAGCTTTAGAACTAAGAGTTTTGCCTTCACTTGTGTATCCATGTACTAAAACAGCCCATTTATCAGTTTTATTTTCATTTTTTACTTCGTATGCATGTAATTTTAAATTGTCAGATGAAGATATATATGTATCTGTATAATTAGAATCTTTTATAAGCCAGTTAACATCAGCTTCTATCTCTAGAGAATCGTCATCATCATCTTCGCCAAAAATCATATCCTTTGAAGTGAAAGGATTTAGTGCTAGGTTATAAAAATAGTTACCTACTAATCCACCTACACCTAAAATTACTATTAATAGTAATGTAGAAATAGTTAATATTATTTTTTTCTTTTTACTCATAGTCAATCTCCTAGTTTGATGTATATTATATTACTATAATATAATAATATCTAACTAAAAATATTGCAAGTCAATTAATTCGATTATCAAAATATTAAATAAAAATATCTATCAATATTGATAGATATTTTAAAATGCTTCGCCAACGCAGTGGCTCAAGCAACGGATGTGACCGAAGCGGTAGCGAGTGTCATATCGTTGGTGATATGAAGTGTTTCGCCGACACGTCGCTCAAGCGTAGCGAATTTTTATTTAGAATATATGAATTTACTTTGATATTCTTATATGGATTTTATTTTGAACATATTTATCTATTGAAAACTTTATAATAGCAGCTATAGGGACAGATAAAAATACTCCAATTATTCCAAATAATGATCCTCCTATTAAAACTGCAGATATTATCCAAAGAGGGCTAAGCCCAACTTGATCCCCCATAATCTTAGGTCCAATTAAGTTTCCATCTAATTGTTGGAGTATAAGTAAAAATAAAGCTACCCATAATGATTTTATAGGACTATAGACTAAAGTCATAACAATAGGGAATACTGCACCTATAAATGGTCCAAAATATGGTATTATATTTGTTAAAAATATTATAAATGATAAAAATAATGCATTATTAATTTTTAGTACAAACTGGAATCCTAAAAAAGCTAAACAACCTATGATTAAAGAGTCAATAAGCTTTCCAATAATATAATGATAGAAAATATTATGAGATACTTTAAAAAATTCAATTATATTATTAGCTTTGTTTATAGGAAAAAAAGCTAATAATATTTTTTTACATCCAAGTCCTATTTTTTCTTTATCGTATAGCATATATATAGATAAAATAACTCCCATTATTACATCAAATAATAATGATGTTATACTAAAAACATATATAAATAAATCTGAAGATACCTTAGAAAATAAATCTAGTAGCTTTGTTAATATGCTATTTAAGTTATTTTGAAGATGAGGTATAACATTTTCTAATACCTGAGACTGAGATAGATATTTATTTAAAAATATATTTAACATATTTATATAATTTGGTATTTCATTTATTAATGTATTTAGAGTATCTATTATAGCTGGTATTAATAGCTTAAATCCAACACTTAATACAAGAGATATCAATATATATGAAAAAAATATGTTAATAAGTCTGTGAGATTTAAATTTTCTTTCTAAAAACATTATCATAGGATTTAAAAGTAATGTTAAAAGTATTCCGATTAAAAATGGACTAAAAAAAGACATTAATCCATTAATGCTATCTAATATTTGTCTTGGGGAATCGATGGCTTTGTATAGGATTATAGAAATAAATGATATAAGTATGTAATATTTTATATTGTCTTTTGAAATCATAATAAACTCCTCCTTAGATAATGTTAAAGATTTCTATTAAATATATTTTATGCAAATATAGGAAATATAAGTATTATATATAAAATAATTTACTAAGAAACTTTCATAATAATAATATTAACAATATATACTTTTTTTAGTACATTTAATAGATAAACTATTTTTAGAAGAGTTAATTTGAGTAAATAGTAAATTAAATATTTTAATTTTTATTTATATAGATTATATTATAATAATGAAACGAAAAAAATCAATTTGTTATAAGTAGTGTTAAGGAAGCATTTTAAAATGTTTATATAATATACAATAAGTAAATATGATTATATTAAAAACTACAAAAGAAAGGTGAAATTATGAGAATAAATAAATATATAGCATCTTGTGGTGTTGCATCAAGACGAAAAGCAGAAGAAATAATACTAGATGGCAGAGTTACTGTAAATGGAAATCTAGTTACAGAACTTGCCTTTAATATAGATGAGGAAAAAGATATAGTTGAAATTGATGGAGAAAAAATAGGTGTAGAAAAAAATAATGTTTATATTGTTTTAAACAAACCAGAAGGTTATATAACAACTGTAAAAGATCAATTTGATAGACCAAGTGTACTTGATTTAGTAAAAGATATAGATGAAAGAGTATACCCTATAGGAAGGCTAGACTATGAAACTAGTGGATTATTAATACTTACTAATGATGGTGATTTAACTTACAAATTGACTCATCCAAAACATGAAGTTGACAAGACTTATATGGCTATAGTTAAAGGTGTTCCAAATGAGAAGGAGATAAAAAACTTTGAAGAAGGTTTATATATAGAAGACTATAAAACAGCTCCTGCTAAAATTAAAGTAGTTAAAGTAAATGAAGAAAAGAATTACTCTATATGCAAAATAAAAATACATGAAGGTAGAAATAGACAAGTAAGAAAAATGTGTAAAGCTATAAACCATCCAGTACTTAGACTTAAAAGAGCAGCTATGGGTAAAATAGTCTTAAAAGATTTAGAAGTAGGTCAGTACAGACATTTAACTAAAGAAGAAGTTGCTTACCTAAAATGCATAAAATAGAGGTGTAGTATGAAAGTAGGAAAGTATTTAACTAAGGTTACAGATATAAATAAATTATATCTAGAAAAAGTTATAAATGAAGGTGATATAGTAGTTGATGCTACTATGGGAAATGGATATGATACAAAGTATTTAGCTAAAAAGGTTGGAGAAGATGGATTTGTATACAGCTTTGATATACAAGAAACTGCTCTTAAATCTACTAAAAAAATATTAGATAAAGAAAATTTAAGCAATAGAGTTAAGTTAATACTTGATGGTCATGAAAATATGGACAAGTATATTGAAGAAGAAGTAAGCTGTGTTTTATTTAACTTAGGCTATCTACCAAGAGCTGACCATAATATAATAACAAAGCCTGAAACTACTATTAAGGCTATTGAACATAGCTTAAATTTATTAAAGCCTCATGGTGTTATAAGTATAGCTATATACACAGGACATGAAGGTGGAATGGAAGAGAAAAATAGCGTCTATGAATTTGTAAAAAATCTTGATCAAAATGAATTTAATGTACTAGAATCTGGATTTATAAATCAAATAAATAATCCACCACAGCTTGTTTTAATAGAGAAGAAAAAAGAATATATAAAATAAAATATTATTTTACATACTTTTACAAGCCAATTAAAAATCTTAATGAAATTAAATGTGTTTTAACTAAAGGTAAAGTTGATATAAAGGATTTAGAAATAGTAAATGGAAAACTTGGAACTTCTGTAATAAGATAAATTTATTAAAAATAGAACTTTCTTATTGAGAAGGTTCTATTTTTTTGTAAGAAAATCGTAAGAATTTAGTTAATAATTATGTAAGAAATTTACCTTATTATAAATATATAGTAAAAGTTAATAAGCAATATAGACTATAAATTATAAAAAGGATGTGATTTTCGTGTATAATACAATGATAGGTTATTTATAAAAGGGAGAGATATGATGTATAACATATTAGTAGTAGATGATGATAAGGAAATAGTTGAATCAATTGAAATATATTTAAAAAATGAAGGGTTCAATATATTTAAAGCTTACAATGGTATAGAAGCTTTAGAAGTTTTAGTAGAAAAAGAAATCCATTTAATATTAATGGATATAATGATGCCTAAATTAGATGGAATAAAGGCAACCATAAAAATAAGAGAAGAAAAAAACATACCAATAATATTAGTATCAGCAAAAAGTGAGGATACAGATAAAATAATAGGGTTAAATATAGGTGCAGATGATTATATAACAAAGCCATTTAATTTATTAGAACTTATAGCGAGAGTTAAGTCAAACTTAAGAAGATATGTTACTTTAGGAAATTATAATAATGACAGTATTAATAAAGATATATTAAAAAGTGGTGAATTAGAACTTAATATAGGAACAAAGGAAGTGAAAGTTGATGGAGAAATTGTAAAAATAACTCCAATAGAATTTAAAATATTAAAGCTATTATTAGCTAACAAAGGAAGAGTATTTTCTATAGATGATATATACGAAAAAGTATGGAATGAAGAAAGCTTTAATGTTGAAAATACTGTTGCAGTACATATTAGAAGGATAAGGGAAAAGATTGAGATTAATCCGAAAGAGCCGAGGTATTTAAAGGTGGTGTGGGGAGTTGGATATAAAATTGAAAAATTATAATGGGAAAATATTAAAAAATAGAAGCCTTATATTTAATTGTATTTTTATTTTAACTATGTTTATGATTACTCAAGTTTTAGGAGTAATGATATTTCTTAAATTAATAAATACAACTAATATCAATAGTTTCAGAAACGTAAAAAATGATATTTTGAGCAACGGATGTGACCGAAGCGGTAGCGAGTGTCATATCGTTGGCGACATGAGCATAGCGAATTTTTTATTGTATAAGGTTTTAATATTTAATTAAAAAGGAGAAGAGTATGAAAGAAAATAAAAAATTAAAATTTGCTTTTTTAGTTGTAGCAATGTTATCAATTTCATTATTGTTATCAATAATACCAACTACTTTTAATTTTATTACAAATAATAGTAAAGGTGTTATGACAAGCTATATGCACGATGATAAAAAGCTTATAGAAAATGATTTTTATAAGAGTAAAGCTTTTGACGAAGCTTTAATAAGACCATTATTATATTGGACGAGCGCCTCTGTAATAGATGAAAATGATAATGGGGGGTATGAAAAAAACTATTTAGAAAATAAAAAGGAATCTGCAAAAACTCAATTATCATATCTAAAAAATATGAAATATATAGCTATAAATAAAGATACTAATGAAGTTTACTCTAATACAGATTATAAAACTATAGAAGATTTTAAGAAAAATATAAAAGGTGAATGTGATGTAGAATTATCATCTAATAATGATATTATTCGTTATACCAAGCAAATTAAAGATAAGACATTTAAAAAAGTAAATGTAAATAAAGAATTAAGAGATGTTTTGGTTTATGATTTAAAAGATTTTGATGTATGTATATCCATTAATAAAAACTTTGATCAACGTAGTGTATATCACTATGATAAGGTTTCAGAGATAAAAAGTGATTTTGATGTAGAGGCACTTTATTTTAAGATTACAATAATATCTTCTATAGTATCTATAATATTATTCATAGTTTCAATAGCAATATACAAAAAAATGAAATGTGAAGTTTTAGATAGAAATAGTTTTTACTTAAAGCTTTATAAAATAATACCTCTAGAGATTTATATTATAGTAGGTATACTTTTACTAGGTAGTCTAATTGGAATTATAAAAACAGGTTATTATGGTTATTATTACTATGATGTATTAGAGCATTTAGTATATACTTTTATAGGTATATTTGGTTTATTTGTAATATACTATATCTTAAGAAAAGAATTAAAAAGCTTTGATAAACCTATAGAAATATTAAAAACTAGCTTAATAGTTAGAGTATTAATATTAGGAAAGAAAATATTAAAGGATACTAATAAGGTAACAAAATCAGTTCCATTGGCTAAAAGGATAATAATGTTAGCAGTACTAAGTGTATGCGTAGGAACAATTGGGTGGTTTATGGCCTTTATGTTAGGAAGTACTTTATTCTTATTTTTATTTGGACCAATACTTAGTTTAACTATTGTAGTAGCATATGTTTATTATTTAATTAAAAAATTATCATACTTAAGTTATATAATGGAAGGAACTGAGCGTATAAAAGGTGGCGACATACATTATAAATTAGACATTATAGGTAATGATAATTTTAGTAATTTAGCGGAAAATATAAACAATATAGGAGAAGGTCTTGACAAGGCAATACATAATCAACTAAAAAGTGAAAGAATGAAATCGGAGCTTATAACTAATGTAAGTCATGATTTAAAGACACCTTTAACTTCTATAATTAACTATATAGAATTAATAAAAAAAGAAGAAGATATTAAGCCTAAACATATTAAAGACTATGTAAATGTATTGGATTCAAAGTCTAAAAGATTAAAGGTTTTAATAGAAGATCTATTTGAAGCTAGTAAGGCAAGTAGTGGTAATTTAGAGCTTAATATGGAGAAAATAGATATAACTCAACTTTTAAGACAAGCCATAGGTGAGATGGAAGAAAAGTTATCAAAATCTGACTTAGATTTAAAGTTAAGGGTACCAGAAGAAAAAACTTATATAATGGCAGATGGAAAAAGATTATATAGAGTTTTTGAAAACTTATTAAGTAATATATCAAAATATTCACTTAATAATACTAGAGTATATATTGATATAATTCAAGAGAATAGTAGGGTAAAATTAATGATGAAAAATATATCATCTTATGAATTAAATTTTGACCCTGAAGAAATAATGGAAAGATTTAAAAGAGCTGATGAGTCTAGAAATACTGAAGGGAGTGGATTAGGTCTTGCTATTGCAAGGGACTTAGTAAATGCCCAAGGTGGTAGATTTGAGATAGATATAGATGGAGATTTATTTAAGACAGTTGTAGAATTTAATTTAATAGACTAGATGTATAAAAGCTATGAAATTAGAATAACCTTGATTTCATAGCTTTTTATATTTTTAGAAATTTGAAAATAACAAAAGTATAATTTTAATTATATAATATGCATTAGATAATAAAATAAATTAATAGGTAGTAAGCAATAAAGGAAACTTAAACCGTGATGAACTTAATAATATAAAAATAATTTTTTATATTATTGTATGATAGTATATGGAAAGTAGATATAACTATTATAGGCGATAGAACTAAAGAATAGTAGAATTTTGTAAAATAAAGTGAACTTATTATAAGAATATATTTATAAATGGATAATATTAAAGGATCTGCAAACATATAAATAGAAAACGTTTTTAAAAAATAAAAATCTTTTATAGAATATATTAAAATTTATGTAAAAGATGATATAATATTAATAGTGAAAATAAAATTTTTGTAATATACAGAAAATTTTAAAAGTTAATTATAGATTTAATTAAAGGAGAAATAATGAAAGATTCAAAGCAAGAAATAAAAGATAGTAAATATTTAATATCACATATACAATCACAATATACAAGATTTAGCAAAGGACAAAAACTTATAGCACAATATATTTTAAAAAATTACGATAAAGTTGCATTTATGACGGCTTGTAAGTTAGGAGAAACAGTAGGGGTTAGTGAATCTACTGTTGTAAGATTTGCAAATGCATTAGGATATTCTGGATATCCTAAACTTCAAGATGCTCTTCAAGAACTTATAAAAAATAAATTAACAACAGTGCAAAGAGTTGATATGGATAATGAATTCAATAATGACTCTGCTATACTAAAAAAAATATTAAAAAGTGATATGGATAACATAAGAGAAACTTTAGAAGATATAGATGAAAAAGCTTTTGGGGAAGCAGCAAATAGAATATTAAAAGCAAAACGAATTTATATATTAGGAATGAGAAGTTCATTTACTATAGCTCAGTACTTAGGATTTTATTTAGGTATAATATTAGATAGTGTTCATATTATAAGAATGGATATGGGAGATGCTTTTGAACAAGTTGTAAAGATAAATGAAGATGACGTTTTAATAGCAGTAAGTTTTCCTAGATACTCTAAGAAATCATACCAAATAGTAAGTTATGCTAAAGAAAAAGGAGCTCATATAGTATCTTTAACAGACAGTTTATTTGCACCAGTTGCATCTTTAACAGATAACTTATTATTAGTTAAGAGTAATATGGCATCATTTGTTGATTCTTTAGTTCCAGCTTTAAGTGTAGCAAATGCACTTATAGTATCAGTTGGGATGAAGGAAAAAGAAGATATAAAACAAAACTTTGATGACTTAGAAGCTATGTGGGAAAAATACGCTGTTTACGAGTAAATAATAAAAAGTTAATTTAAGTGAGTTTAAAGTTAAAAATAATCTAGAGATGGTTTGGACACTAAAATTTAAGGTTATATTTGATAATATTTTAAATATAATAGAAGTACTATGATATTTTTAGATAAATATTAATTTTAGGAGATAAATATGAATAAAAGAAAATATATCATGTTTACTATGATTATTATATGTCTACTATCTATACTTGAATGGGGTATTAGTTTTTCATCTATATTTTTAATAGTATCTATGGCTCTTATCTATATAGTTTTTCCTATGAAAGATTTATGTAGTAAAAGTAAGCATTTAAAGACAATTTATAGTATATACAAAGTAATTATAATTATATTTGTATCTTCTTTTATATTATTGGAAGGATTAATACTTTTAAATATAAGTGAAACAAATGATGTAGATAAAGTAGATAATATAGATACAATGATAGTCCTTGGAGCTAAGGTAAATGGTAGTGAAGTTTCTAATACACTAAAATTAAGACTTGATAAGGCTATAGAATACTATAATAAACATAAGTCTGTAAATATAATAGTGTCTGGAGGTAAGGGTAATAATTCAGATATTACTGAGGCTTTAGCAATGAAAAATTATTTATTATCTAATGGAGTTAATCCAAATAATATTATACAAGAAAATAAAGCTACTACTACATTAGAAAATATTATATATAGTAAAAAAATACTAGATAATATGGATAATAAAGGAAAGGTACTTATAGTGACTAGTGATTATCATTTATTTAGAGGAAGACTTATTGCAAGTATTTTAGGCATAGAAAATGAAGGTATTTGTTCTATTAGTTCAATGTCAGG
>CALFLM010000024.1 GCA_937880075.1 uncultured Romboutsia sp.
GTTGGCGACATGAAATGTTTCGCCGACACGTCGCTCAAGCGAAGCGAATTTTTTAGGTGGTTTAAATGTAAAAGTAAAAGGTATAGATTCATTTGATGATAGAGCTGACTCTAGTGAGATAGTAATGGAAGTGCAAAGCTTAAATACATAACAGGTATCAAATTAGCAATAAAATTATTTTGTAATTTGATAATAATGTAATATTATGTATAATAGAATAAAAGTTCGAAATTGTTATATAATGCGAAAATGTAAATAGAAAATTATGATATTAAGGGAAGATTTAAAGGAGGCTTTATATGGATAAAAAAATCATTAATATTTTAAATGGTCAATATACGTATGATTATTTTAAAAGAAATCATATTATTACAGAAGGAATTAATATTTCTTTCAATTAGGCTATGTGTGTTGGGGAAGTTAGCAAAGAAATATTTTCAGATGAGTTTATAAATAAAAGATGCCATACCCATAAAGTATCATTTGATAAGTATAGAGAGATAACTTTAAAAAATTTAGAGCCTCTTATAAAGTTAGACTTTAATACAATTGTGTTATGGTTTGATGATGATATGTTTTGCCAAATTAACTTATTAACTTTATTGGCATATCTTGACTATTCAAATTTTAAAGGAGAAGTATATTTTAATTTAGTAGGAAAAGAATTTGAATTATTAGCTAACTATAATATTAATGTTGAAGGATATTATGAAATATATAAAAGAGTTATGATTAATAAGGAAGAAGCTAAGGGTGTAAAGATAGCCACTTTAAAAGAAGGTATTAAACTTTATTTAGAATTTTCTAAGAATGAAAATGAGATTACTACTTATATAAAAAAACATAAAAATGATGATATAGATACTTTACTACACAATTTATTTAATAGATTTTCAAACTATGGGTTAGGAGACACTCAGTATATAAATATAATAAATCAAATAAATTATTAAAATAGATTAATCTATTAAATTCAATTTCAAAACTGTAACAAGTTTAAATCATAATATTAATATATTGCGAATTATTTTTAAAATATTTTTAGAAAATAAAAGGGGTATATTATGAAAAAATACTTTGTAAACAATTTGGAAGCTGAATATATTGGTATTACAAATATATTCAGCTATTTTTATACTACTATTATCATAAAGTAAGCTAACATAGCTATTAAACAAAATAAATTTATAGTTTACAAATTAAAATATATGGTAGATAATAATACAATATCATAAAATAATTATAAGTAATAATATCATAGGAGAATAGTTTATGAAAATAAATAGAAATGATGAATGTTGGTGCAACAGTGGACTTAAATATAAAAAATGCCATATGGAATTTGATGAAAAATTAAAATCTTTAAAAGAAAGAGGATTTGAAGTTCCTCCTCATAATATAATAAAAACAAAATACCAAATAGAAAAAATAAAAGAAAGTGCAAAAATAAACAACGAAGTACTAGACTTAGTAGCTGAAAATATAAAGGTAGGAATGACTACTGAAGAAATAGATAAACTAGTACATGACTTTACAATATCTCAAGGCGCAATACCTGCACCACTTGGATATCATGATTTCCCTAAAAGCGTATGTACATCTATAAATGATGAAATATGCCACGGTATACCAAGTACTGATAGAGTATTAAAAGACGGTGATATAATAAATGTAGACGTATCTACTATATATAATGGATACTACTCAGATGCATCAAGGATGTTTATGATAGGAAATGTGAGTGAAGAAGCTAAGAGGTTAGTTGAAGTAACTAAAGAATGTCTATATAAAGGTATAGAAGCAGTTAAACCATGGGGACACTTAGGAGATATAGGTCAAGCTATTGAAGCTCATGCTAAGGCTAATGGTTATTCTGTTGTTGAAGAATTTGGAGGACATGGAATAGGACTAAAATTCCATGAAGATCCTTTTGTTTATCATTATAAAGGGGCAAAGGGAATGGTGTTAGTTCCAGGTATGATATTTACAATAGAGCCTATGATAAATCAAGGTGATGCTGATTTATATATAGATGCAGATAATGGATGGACATCATATACTGATGACGGAAAATTATCAGCTCAATGGGAGAATATGATTTTAGTTACTGAAGATGGAGTTGAAATTTTATCTAAGTAATTTATAAAGTTTATTTTCCTTAGAACAAATTTAACAAAATATGTGTATATATATAAAAAGCTAATTCACGGATAATCGTAGAATTAGCTTTTATTTTATATATACTATTTATTTACTCTAGATAATAATGTAACAGATTGAGCTCTAGTTGTATTATTTTTAGGACTTATAGTAGTTTCAGATGTTCCAGTTAAATATCCTTTTTCTAAAAGTGCTTCTACAGAACTCTTAGCCCATGATGATACTTGATTTTTGTCTTGGAACTTTGATATTTTATTATAATTTGTATCTTTTATATTTAAATAGTTAGAAATCATTACTGCAGCTTGTTCTCTAGTTATAGGATCATTAGGAGCGAATTCTGTACTTGATATACCTTGACAAATACCATTTGTAACAGCTATATCTATTTCATTTTTAGCCCAATGATTTTTAGTATCATTAAATGATACACCACTAGTTCTAGTTAAGTTAAAATATTTATTTAAAGTTTTTACAAACTCAGCTCTTGTAATATTACCATCTGGCTGGAATGTATTATCAGCGTATCCATTTATATATCCTTGATTGTAGAAGTCAAAAATTGTATTTTCAGCCCAATGACCTAGTGCATCATCAAATATTTCAGAACTATAATCGATTATATTACCAGTTATAGCATGTACAGATACTTCATATTCTCTATACCCTTTTACTAATTTTCCTTTATACTCAGGTATTCTATCATCTAAGTCTAAACAGAATTCTCTAATTGTAGCCCCAGGAACAGTATTAAGCATGATTTGTCTTGCTCTACTTTCTCCTATTAAATTTAAACCTATATTAGAACCACCAGAAGAACTATTTGAATAATCATATCTATATTCTGATTCAAATTCTAATATTCCTCCAGTATATCCATTTATAGATATTTCGTATTCTCTATTTCCTTTTACTACTTTACCTTCATATACAGGAATTCCATCATCATATTCAAAATCTAAATAGACTATTTTTCCTCCTGGAACTCTATTAAGCATAATTTGTCTAGCTCTAGCTTCACCAATTAGCTGTTTATTTACATTTGATCCACCATTTCCGATATGACCATAGTCATCATCATAATCTCTATAGTCACGTTCAAATTTTAGTATTCGACCAGTATTAGCATGAACTTCTATTTCATATTCATACTGACCTTTAATAATTTTACCTTCATATAGAGGAATTCCATCATCATAATCATAAGAAAACTCTACAAGTGTTCCTCCAGGAACCTTATTAAGCATAATTTGTTTTGCTCTTTCTCTTGATATTGATGCTCTTGCATCAATAGTTAAGTTATTATCTGATTTTGTATTAATAGTATCTGCATTAGATATAAATGTACCATTTGTTGAGATCATAAGTGATACTAAACCAAGTATACTTATCTTTTTTGCAAATTTCATAAATTTAACTCCTTATTTTATATATTTTACAAGAAATAAAAATAAATAAAATTATCAAAATAAAATGCAATTTAATTATATATTTTTTGTCGAACAATGTAAATAAAAAAGTTAAATTAAACAAAAATAAAATTTATAGTAATCAAACTTAGTAATAAATGTACGTAATATGTATCAAATTAACATTTATCTTAGAGCTTGTAAAATAGTTATAGGTTACATTTACATACTTTTATAAGTTCGATTACTATAATTATGTGTGGAGTATGAATACTATTTCAAAGTTACCAATATTAAATCATTATATAACTTAAAAAATATAAGTGAAGTTTTGTAGCAAAATAAATAGTAATAAAAGAATATAAATTTGAAATAAAATATTATATTAATTTAATATTAAATTTGTAATATATATGTTTTAATAATAATTCTACATTATAAAATAATTTTATTATTTATTGTATTTTTGAACGATACAAAATAATAACTTTACCTAATGAAGTATTTTAATTAAAACATATATATCAATATATTACGAATAATTTATAGTAAATTAGATAAATAGCCATATCTTAGGTTTAATTATGTTGCAAATACTGAGTTATGGTTATTTTATGCTATAATTATCACGAAGTAAGCTAACAGGGGAAAATAGGCTATGTTTTAAATCAATGTTTAAAATGATATAATTAAAATAAATATAAAATTGTTGTATTATGCGAAATAAATAAAATTATAATGGAGGTAAAATTATGTGGATAGTATTCGGTTGCATTGCTGTAGTATCTACTTTTATAAATCTTTATATGTATAAAGTAGGAAAGAATTATAAATTTGCTATGGCAATAGGATTATCATTTACGGCATTGACACTTTGTTCAGAATACACTATGGTATCTGAATGGGTAAAAGTGAATGATTGGACGGCTTTATTAGATGTAGTTCCTTATATGGAAACTGCGTTATGGGTTTTAACTATTATATCTATTATACTTAATATAATACCTATACTTTTAGAACTAAAAAATAAAGAATAATCGCTTTTTTAATATATTGCAAATTATTGATATAATATTTAAAAAAATAAAGGAGCTATATTATGAAAAAAATAATAACAATGCTATCGTTAGCAGTAATGTCAACAATGCTTATTGTTGGTTGCTCAAACTCAAAAAATTCAGACAACTTATATTTATCAAACTGTCCTGATGATATGTTTGGAATGGGAAAAAAATACTTTGTAAATAATTTGAAGAGTGGGAATTACGATATTGAATTTACTGCTAAAGAATATGAATATGGTGTTCTAAAAGAAGAACATATATTATATAAATCAACTATAGAGAACAATGGGAGTAATAGTACATTAAAAATTGGCGTTGTTGATGAAGAAGAATCAGATTCTAGTCTTAAAGTCATAATAAATGATTCAGAATATGGAGGTTATACTTTAGACTATTTAAAGAATGGTTATGATACAGGTATGGCTATGTCAATCTTGGATGAAGATAAATACTTTAATTTAGACAATGAAGTTGCTATAGCTGTATATAGTATTGGTGGAGAAAATAGGGATACTGAAGGTTTAAACATTGATGAAGAATTTGAAATAGGCAATAATAATCTAAAAGATTTGGTAGTCTATATGAAATTACATAAAACTAACTAATAAAAAATAGCTGAGGATTTTGGAATACCAATATATTCAGCTATTTTCATACTAATTTTATCACACAATATAGGAACATATTGCTCCTTAGCTTGATCAATATTTGTAACTCCAAATGTATTTAAATCATGATGAAGTATGGGATGACTTAATTCATTATTAAAAACAGAACGTCTCTTATAATAGTTTAATTTTGAATTTGTGAAAAGAAACCGTTAACTAATAGATACACCATTTCCAAAGCATATATCAAATTTTTCATAAGCACCATAACTTTTAAATTATCAATATAACTATAGATTAAACTTGGTTAATATATACGAGGCATTAGGTAGCAGATTAATTGAAATTTTAAGTTATTTCCTAGTAGAATAAAAACTTAAAAAATAAAACAATTAGAAAAAAATATTTAATGGTAAATATATTAATTTGGCAAAAATAAAAATGAAACTTACTAACATAAGATATAATTATTTAGCTATACCATAAGAAAGTAAATAAAATATTAAGAGTAAATATAAATACAATAAATTATTATCCGGATTGTAGTTCAAGTTATAATTTAATTATTGAATCCTTAAAATCTATTGGTACTAATAGCTATTTTAATAAGAGAAAAAATAGATTTAAAAAATATAATAAATAATTATACAGGAACAACAACATAAAATATAGATCTATTAGATAAATTAAAGTATAGCAGATTAATTAGTTGTTCTACATAATAAACATCAGTAGGGAATCAGAATTAAAAAATTTAAAAATTATACAAAATACATCTATAAATAGTAACTCTATGAATTTATTGACAAATCAACAATTTTGTATTATATTTGTTGATAAATCAACAAATATAATACAAAATTGAAAGGGAACAATATGAAAAAATTATTTGTGAAGGCAAATGCCATTATGCTGACTCTTATATTAATTTTTGATGTCTGATATATGTTTAAAGGTGGATTACTTTTTAAATCTATTGCTAGCCTTATGTTTGTTATAACAGGGCTTATCAATCTTAATTATTGTATTAAGAATAAAACGAATTTAAAATTTCCGATATGGATGATAATAGCTTTAATATTTGCTATGTTAGGAGATATATTACTAGTATTTAATTTCTATCTTGGTGCAGCAGCTTTTGCATTAGGTCATATACTTTATTTTATATCTTACTGTATTTTGGAGAAAATGAATTGTAGAGATTTATTATGGGGTATTAGTATTTCGGCATTTTCACTGTCTGTTATATTATTTACTCCGTTTTTAAGTTTTGACAGTACTTTAATGCAAGGTGTATGTTGTGCTTATGCTGTTATAATTTCATTTATGGTTGGTAAGACAATTTCAAATCTATTAAAGGAAAAGAACGTTACAAACACAATAATTGCAATAGGAAGTATTTTATTTTTCATCTCAGATTTTATGCTGATGCTACAATTATTCGGAGGTATTTCAGTAGCAGGTAAATTGTGTCTTGCTATATATTATCCAGCACAGTTTTTACTTGCATTTTCACTATTTGTTTATTCTTCTACTAATTTAGTAGAAAAAAATAGAGATGTGGCATAATTATGATTGAACTTATAGAACGCTTCGAGGCATTTACAACTTCTGTAACAAAGGCATATAAGTGTATTCAAAAAATTAAGCTTGCTGAAACTG
Source organism: uncultured Romboutsia sp. (assembly GCA_937880075.1). Lineage (GTDB taxonomy): Bacteria > Bacillota > Clostridia > Peptostreptococcales > Peptostreptococcaceae > Romboutsia. The sequence goes on from CALFLM010000024.1 coordinate 6,904, forward strand.
AGCGTATGGGATTAAAAGCAAATCATGTGATGTATATGTATTATCTTGGCAAAAATCCTGAAGGGCTTACAGCTACTGAGTTATGCAAACTGTGTATTGAAGATAAGGCTGCCGTATCGAGAACTATTGTTGATCTTACTAAAAAAGGCTTTGTAAAGCCTGTAGAAACAGATTCTAGGCGTAAATATCGCACAAAATTTATGCTGACACAGAAAGGTATAGAGATAAACAAGAAGTTTAAAGAAGCTATTGCTATAGCAGTAAGTAAGGCTTCTAGTAATTTAAATGATGCTGATAGAGAAAATTTCTATCGTGTATTATTTCACATTACAGATAATCTTGAAATGATTTGTGAATCATATTTACAGGATAAATAAACTGATTATGATTATAAACGAACTTAGAGAAAATACTTAATATTTTTTAAATAATATATTGACATAAAAAAGATATTATAGTATAATTCTAAAAAAATAATGAAATTCTATGAAAAAGAGAGTAGCATAATTTAATTTTACAGAGAGCGTAGGATGGTGGAAGCTATGCATTGAGGATTATGTGAAAAGAGCTTTGGAGAAGACTGCAGGAAATTTAAGTATGGCAGTAGGTGTTCTCGCCTTAAGAGATTGAGTGGGTAAGTTTTTTACCAATAAGAGTGGTATCGCGGAGATAATTCGCCTCTTAGCATGGATTGCTAAGAGGCTTTTTTATTAAAATATTTCTATGTTATTATTCTTACATTGGTATTTATATAAACTTACCAATAAGAGTGGTACCGCGGAAATTCGCCTCTTAGTATTATTACTAAGAGGCTTTTTTTATGATAAGTTTGGCCAACTATCATATGAAATTATAATTGAAATAGGAGAGAAAGTATGGAAGTATCAAAAACAAAAAAACAAAATAATACCAAAATAGGTGAAAAAAGTATAAAAGTACCACATACATTAGTAATTATTGCGGCAATTATTATGATTGTATCAATAGCGACTTATTTAATACCAGGTGGTGCATATGAAACAGTGGTAAATGAGGCTGGAAAAAATGTAGTTGTAGATGGAACATTTAAATATATTAAAAGTCAGCCACAAAATTTATTTAAAGTTTTACAAGCACCTATACAAGGGATTGTAGATGGAGCAGAAATTATAGCATTTTTATTTATTGTAGGAGGAGCATTTAATTTAATTGCTGAAACTAAAGCTATTAATTTTGGAATAATAAGAATAGTTAATTTATTCAAAGGTAAAGAAATACTATTATTACCAATTATTATATTCTTATTTTCATTAGGTGGGGCAACATTTGGAATGAGTGAAGAGGCAGTTCCATTTATATCAATTTTAGCACCTTTAACATTAGCACTAGGATATGACAGTATAGTTGCAGTTGCAATAACATACTTAGCATGTATACTTGGATTTTCATCAGCAATGCTTAATCCATTTACAGTAGGTATTGCACAGTCTATAGCAGGTATTCAAGTATATTCAGGTATAGAATTTCGTACAGTTATATGGTTTATAACAACTGCTGTAGGAACTGCATTCATAATGGCTTATGCGATGAAAATTAAGAAAAATCCAGAAATGAGTCCAGTTTATGAAAGTGACCAAATAAAGCGTAAGAATTTACAAAGCTTTGAAGATCAAAAAGGTGATTTTACATTATCTCATAAAATTATATTATTAGTTTTTGCTATAGCTATAGGTGTAATAGTATGGGGAGTACTAGAAAAAGGATTTTGGATACCAGAAATAGCAGCAGTATTTTTAGCAGTAGGATTTATAAGTGGAGTACTTGGAAAATTATCACCAGATAAAATGGCAAATGCATTTATTGAAGGTGCAAAGGAAATGATAGGTCCAGCAATCATGATAGGATTTGCTAGAGGAATAATGGTAATAGCAGAAAACGCAAATATAATAGATACTATTTTATACAATTTATCTAGTGCTATAGGAAGTTTACCATCTTTACTTGCTGCATATGTAATGTATCCAATACAAATGTTTATAAACTTCTTTATAAACTCTGGTTCAGGTCAAGCAGCTTTAACAATGCCAATACTTGCACCATTAGGAGACTTAGTAGGAATATCTCGTCAATTAACAGTTTTAATATATCAATTAGGAGATGGATTCTCTAATGCAATGTTTCCAACATCAGGAGTGCTAATAGCATGTTTAGGTATAGCAGGTGTGCCTTATGGTAAATGGTTAAAGTGGATAATACCATTACAAATTATATTATCTGTATGTTCAATAGGATTTATAACAATAGCATCATTAATAGGATGGGCTTAAAAAGATTTTGGAGGTGTATAAAATGAAGAATATATTATTAGAAAAAGGACAAGAAATACATGAAAAGTTATGTGAAATAAGTGATTATATTTATAAAAATCCAGAACTTGGTAATAAGGAATATAAAGCTGTTGAAATATTAACTAGTTTTTTAAAAGAGCATAACTTTGAAATAGAAAAAGAGCTATTGGGTATAGAAACTGCTTTTAGAGCAATTTATAATAGTAAAAAAGAAGGACCTACTATAGGGTATTTATGTGAATATGATGCTCTACCTTTAATAGGACACGGATGTGGTCATAATATGATTGGATCTATGTCAGCAGGAGCAGGTGTAATTTTAAGCAAAGTAATTGATGAAGTAGGAGGACGTATAATAGTATATGGAACTCCAGCAGAAGAAACTAATGGAGCAAAAGTTATACTTGCAGAGGAAGGAGTATTTGATGAATTAGATGTAGCTATGATGGTCCATCCAGCAGATATAACTGCTAAAAGTGGTACATCTATGGCACTTTATCCTCTACAATTTACATATAAAGGAAAAACAGCTCATGCAGCAGCATGTCCACAAGATGGGATAAATGCTTTAAACAGTGTAATACAACTATTTAATGGTATAGATGCTCTACGTCAACATGTTACGCCAGATGTTAGAATGCATGGAATAATAACTAATGGTGGGGTAGCTGCAAATATAGTTCCAGGTGAAGCAACAGCACAGTTTTACTTTAGAGCAGATAAGAAAGAAACTTTAGATGACTTATTAATAAAAGTTAAAAAAATTGCAGAAGGGGCTGCCCTTATGACAGGTGCAACTCTTGAAATGAGTAGATATGAGTTACCTAATGATAATTTGGTTACGAATGAAAATTTATCAGAAGCTTTTACTGAAAACTTAAAAGCTTTGGGAATTACAGATATTTATGAATCAAGACAAAATGGATCAAGTGATATTGGAAATGTAAGTCACAAAACACCTACTATACATCCATATATAGGAATTTCTAATTGTCATATAACAAGTCACAGTGTAGAAATGGCAGATGCAACAACAACTAAATTAGGCCATGAAAGATTATTAATTGGAGCATTAGCTCTTGCTTATACAGGATATGATGTATTAACTAATAAGGTTGAGTTATAGAAAGATAGTTAAAAAACTAAATAAAATAAATCCTTTGTAAAGTAGACTAGAAACAAAGGGTTATTAAAAAGTTGTTAAAAGCTGATTTCTGTATTCTACAGGAGTCAGCTTTTTTAGATTCTATTGACAATGGTTATTATTGTAATAATATATATAATCCTTGCGATTCGTCTTAATAATTGAAATTATATCTTAAAACAATCTACTAAAATCTCTTTAGTTATGGTAAGATTACCATGAAATAGAAAACAACTTTTAATATATTTTATGAACTAAATGTAAAGAAAAAACTTTTATAATAAAGCTAATATACATAGGAGGAAAATTTACATATGATTACAGGAGAGTTAAGAAGTAAAGTAGATAAAATATGGGAAACATTCTGGACTGGAGGACTTACAAACCCATTAGAAGTAATAGAACAATTTACATACCTACTATTCATAAAAGGATTAGATGAAGTTGAAACAAAAAACGAAGCAGAAGCAATGCTTTTAGGAGTGCCTTACGACAGAATATTTAACGACGAACAACAACATTTAAGATGGAGCAAATTTGCAAACGAAGGAAATGCAGAAAAAATGTATGAAATAGTACAAAATGAAGTATTCCCTTTTATAAAAAGATTACATGGAAACAAAGAATCAGCATATGCAAAGTATATGGGTGATGCAATATTCAAAATACCAACTCCACTTATGTTATCTAAAATAGTTGATGGTATAAATAACATAGACCTAAAGAAAGACAAGGACACAAAAGGTGACTTATACGAATACTTACTATCAAAAGTAGCAACAGCAGGTACTAACGGACAGTTTAGAACACCTCGCCACATTATAGACATGATAGTAAACCTTATGAAGCCAACACCAGAAGATGTAATAGTTGACCCAGCAGCAGGGAGTGCAGGGTTTTTAGTATCATCACAACAATACTTAAGAGATAACCACCCTGACTTATTCTTAGTACAAGGATTAAAAGAGCATTTTAACAACAATATGTTCTATGGATTTGATATGGATAGAACTATGCTTAGAATAGGTGCTATGAACATGATGCTTCATGGTGTTGATAACCCTAATATAGAATACAAAGACTCACTATCAGAAGTAAATACGGACAAAGATAAATACACATTAATACTTGCTAACCCACCATTTAAAGGAAGTTTAGACTATGAAGCAGTAAGTGCAGATTTATTAAAAGTAACTAAAACAAAGAAAACTGAATTATTATTCTTAGCATTATTCTTAAGAACTTTAAAAGTAGGTGGAAGATGTGCTTCAATAGTTCCAGATGGAGTATTATTTGGAAGTACAAAAGGTCATAAAGATATAAGAAAAGAAATAGTAGAAAATCATAAACTAGAAGCTATAATATCTATGCCAAGTGGAGTGTTTAAACCATATGCAGGGGTTTCAACTGCTATAATGATATTTACAAAAACTAACACTGGTGGAACTGACAAGGTTTGGTTCTATGATATGAAGGCAGATGGATATTCTTTAGATGATAAGAGAACTGAGATAGAAGATAATGATATAAATGATATAATTGAAAGATTTAATAATCTTGATAAGGAAGTTGATAGGAAAAAGACTGAGCAAAGTTTCTTTGTTGATGTTAAGGAAATAAGAGAGAATGGATATGATTTAAGTATTAATAAGTATAAGGAGATAGTTTATGAGGAAGTAGTTTATGATGCACCTCAAGTTATTATGAGTAGGGTTAAGGAGCTTGAGAAAGAGATTAGTGTTGGGCTAGAAGAATTAGAAAGAATGCTAGAGGTGTAGGTTATGCTAAAAAAAGTTATAATGAGCGATTTAGGAGAAATTTACACAGGGAATACTCCTAGTAAGAAAAATAATGAATATTATGAATCAAATGATATTATGTTCATAAAACCAGATATAATGAGTTTTGATATTGAAAATATCGAAGAATCAAATGAATATATATCAGAAAAAGCAAGAGATAAAGCAAGAATAGTTCCAGCCAATAGTTTATTAGTTTCTTGCATAGGAAATATAGGTAAATTAGCAATAAATAAAGAAGAAGCGTCTTTTAACCAACAAATAAATGCTATTGTGCATAATGAAAATATAGTTTCATCTAAGTATTTAGCTTATTTATTAAAATATAATCAAAAAAGATTAGAGGCAATAGCAAATGCTCCTGTTGTACCTATTATAAATAAAACTCAATTTTCAAACTTTGAAGTTTTAGTACATGAAAATTTAGAAAATCAAAAGAAAATAGTAGAAGTTTTAGATAAAGCTCAGGAGTTAATAGATAAAAGGAAAGAGCAGATTAAAGCTATGGATGAGTTAGTTAAGTTAAGATTTATAGAGATGTTTGGTGATATTAGTAGAAATAGTAAAGAATGGGATATTACTAAATTGGATGAATTAGTTGATGTAGTTGGTGGTTATGCATTTAAGAGTACAGAATTTGTGGATGAAGGTATTCCAGTATTGAAAATCGGAAATATAAATGCAGGTTATTTCAAACCTACTAACCTAATGTTTTGGACTAGAGATGAAAAATTAGATAAATATTTAATAAAACCAAATGATTTAGTGATTTCATTAACTGGTACAGTTGGCAAAGATGACTATGGAAATGTATGTATTATGGGTAATGATTATGAAGAATATTATCTAAATCAACGAAATGCCAAATTAGATATTAAGAACCAAAAACTATTAAATAAATACTATTTAACATATGCATTAAAAGTTTCTGAAGTTAAAAAGAGATTAACAGGGATAAGTAGAGGTGTCAGACAAGCGAATATTGCTAATAAAGATATTCAAAATTTAGAGTTACCTATACCTCAAATAGAGTTACAAAATCAATTTGCAGACTTCGTTAAACAAGTAGAAAAACTAAAATCTCAAATGGAAACTAGCTTAAAAGAATTAGAAGATAACTTTAACTCTTTAATGCAAAAAGCATTTAAAGAACTATTTTAGGGGGAAAAAGATGTTTAAAACATTGATTTACTTTGACAGTAAAAAAGTAATGGAATATAAATCACTAATTGAAAGAAAAAAAGCTATTAACTTAAAAAGTATAAAGGTTAGTAATGAAAAATCAGGTAAAGTTCAAATACCAATTTTATCTGGTGATGTATTTGGTAAAAGTGAAATGGATGGAGAAATTTTAGAAAATTATTTGCTAGATTGTGAAGAGTTTGAGGATTTGATAGAGAGTACAGAATACTATTTTGATTTTCTTGAACCTAATTCACAGGATTATGATATAGAGACAATTCAAAAATCATCTATAATAAAATTTGAAGGTACATTTTATGTACCAAGTCAGTTTGATATGTTACATTTGATAGATAAGTTTAGACCACTATTAATTAGCAGTATTAATACAGAATCCAATGTAGAAGAGGAATTGCTTAAGTCTTTTTTAGGCAAGAAAAGTACTAAGATACCTATATTTATAGAAAATGAATTAGATTTTAATAACAGATTAGGATTTGCAAAAATAAATTCTAATAGTTTATGTTGTGAAATAGATGATTTAGAAGAATTTGAAAATGAAGATGTTAAAATAATTGCAAAGCTTATTTCAAGAAAAGATATAAAAAAAGAGCCTATTGTAGTTTTTGATGTAGCCAAAGATTTATTTTCAATGGGAAGAGCTTTAAGAAGGCAAATAGGGGAAAGTGGTATTGAAGGAGTTGAAAATATATCTATAGATGAAGATTTTATGACATTAGAAATATTAGCTATATATATTTAAGCATATCTAGATGATGAGGTTTTAGTTAATCCAAGTTATTATATAGATAAAGGAAACAACATTCATTTAGAAAAATAATGAATATAGAAATAGATAACTTTAACTCTTTAATGCAAAAAGCATTTAAAGGAGAACTATTTTAATATAAATAATAAAGGATAATAGACAATGAATAGAGAAACTACAAAACCTAATGAAATAAATATGTTAGCTGCATGGATAGAATTTTTAAGAGACCCTGAAAGTGAAACAGTAAAAAAGCTAGCAGAAGTAATACCAGAGATAAAAGAAGCTAAAGAATTACTTATAGAAATGAGTAATGATGAAACTCATAGAAAAAATTATGAAGAGAGAGTAAAAGCATTAAATAGTAAAAATGAGAAATAAAAAAACTCACACTTGTTCATTAAATATTTTGATATAATTGGAGGTGAAAAAATATGAAAAAGCATGATTATGATGCGGCATGGAAAACTATACTAGAGGCTTTTGAAGAAGAGATAGTAGAGCTTTTATTTCCTGAAATATATGACAAAATAAACTGGGAGATAAAAAGTGAAGCTTTGGATAATGAGCTTTTAGAAATTCAAAAGGATATCTTTAGTAAAGAAGAAGCTGAAAAGATTATATCTGATAAAATTATAAAAGTAACTATGAAGGACAATGAAAGTAAAATATTATTTATTCATGTAGAAGTTCAAAGTTATAGTAGTAATGAAAAGATATTTGCAGAAAGAATGTTCAGATACTTTTATAGGATATGGGATAAGTTTAGATACAAATACAAAGATAAATCAGATATAATAGGCTCGGCTATATATACATACAAAGGTTCGTCAGGTAAAGATAAAAAATATACATATAAGCTTAATGGATTAGAAGATGATATTTTAACATATAACTTTAGAACAATGGATGTTGAAAATTTAGATTTAACTTCTATAAATGATAATAATCCATTAAAATTAGTATTTAAAATTGCAAAACGACTATTAGAAATAGGTGCAGATGATAATGAAATATTCTCGGCTAAAGTAGAATTATTTAATGAATTAGTCAAATATAATAAAGTAAAAACTATGGATCAAAGAAAAGCATTGACATACTTTTTAGAGTATTTATTTTTAATACAAGATTATAGTTTAGCAAAAAAGTTTAAAGAAATTAAGGAAAATACGGGAGGTACTGTTAATATGGGTATTGATGAAATAAGAGAAAAATATTTAGAGGAAAAAGGAAAGGAAGAAGGCGAAAAAAAGAAAGCAATAGAAATAGCAAAATCTTTACTAGATGTTTTAGATATAGAAACCATAGCATTAAAAACAGGATTATCAGTAGATGAAATAAATAAGTTAAAATAGATTTATGGAAAAAAGCTATTGATATTAATCAATGGCTTTTCTACTAAAAGAAGAATGGGGGAAGAATTTTGAGCAATTTTGAGTTTTTACTAAATAAGAAAAATTTTGATAGTTTTAGTAATGCATGTTTAGAAGCAGAAAAAAGTATATTAGTAAGTCCCTCAACTTGTGCAACTATCACAAGGAGGGCTTTAGAATTAGCTGTAAAATGGCTATATGCTAATGATAGTGATTTAAGAATACCTTATCAAGAAAATCTTAGCTCACTAATTCATAACAATAGTTTTGTAGAGCTTATAGATTATGATATGTTGCCTATGCTTAAATATATAGTAAAGCTTGGTAATGTATCAGTTCATACAAATCAAATAATAGAAAGAGAAGAAGCAATACTTTCGCTTCATAATTTACATCAATTTGTTGGTTGGATAGATTATTGTTATAGTGATAAATACACTGCAACTGACTTTGATGAAAGTTTATTACTTTACGGTGAAGAAAAAAGAACAAGACCAGAGGAGCTTAAAGACCTTTATGAAAGATTAAGCTCTAAAGATAAAAAACTTGAAGAAATGATAAAAGAAAATGAAAAGTTAAGAAAAGAATTAACAGAAAAGAGAAAATCAAATACTGAAAACTATGATTTTAAAGTTGATGAAATCAGTGAGTTTGAAACAAGAAAAAGATATATTGATTTAGAGTTAAAACTTGCAGGATGGGAATTTAATAAAGACATTCGTGAAGAAGTTGAAGTTTATGGAATGCTTAATGCTAGTGGTGTAGGATATGTTGATTATGTTTTATATGGTGATAACGGAAAACCTCTTGCAGTGGTTGAGGCAAAAAGAGTAAGCAAAGACCCAAAGGTAGGCTCTACTCAAGCTAAGCTTTATGCTGATTGTTTAGAGAAAAAATATAATCAAAGACCAATAATTTTTTATACTAATGGTTTTGAAACTTTTATATGTGATGATTACTCTGAAAGAAGAGTGCATGGTTTTTATAAGAAAAGTGAACTTCAATTAATGATAGATAGAAGAATAACTAGAAAAAGTTTAAAAAATATAAAAATAAATGATGATATATCTAATAGATATTACCAAAAAGAAGCTATAACTTCAGTATGTGAAGCTTTTGAAAATAAGCAAAGAAAAGCTCTTTTAGTTTGTGCAACAGGGACAGGTAAAACAAGAACGGCAATTTCTATAGTTGATGTTTTATCAAGATATAACTGGGTTAAAAATGTTTTATTCTTAGCAGATAGAAAGGCACTTGTTAAACAAGCTAAAAATAACTTTTCTAAGTTACTTCCAAATTTAGCTTTATGTAATTTATTAGATAGTAAGGATAATCCAGAAGAATCTAGAATGATTTTTTCTACTTATCCAACCATGATGAATGCTATTGATGACACTAAGTCTAAGGATGGAAAGAGATTATTTACACCTGGTCATTTTGATTTGATTATTATAGATGAATCTCACAGAAGTGTTTATAAAAAGTATAAGTCTATATTTGATTATTTTGATAGTTATTTAATAGGGCTTACTGCTACTCCAAAGGATGAAATAGATAAAAATACTTATTCTATATTTGATATGGAAAATGGTGTTCCAACTTATGCTTATGATTATGACAAAGCAGTAGAAGATGGATATTTAGTTGATTATACGACAATTGAGGTTAAAACTAAGGTTATGGAAGATGGTATAAAATATGATGACCTTAGTGAAGAGGAAAAGCTAGAGTTTGAAGAAACTTTTAGTGCTGATGAAAATATAGATGATGAAATAGGAAATGCTGCTGTAAATGAATGGCTATTTAATGCTGATACTATAGATTTAGTTTTAAATAAGTTAATGAATGAAGGTTTAAAAGTTGAGGGTGAAGAGAAAATAGGAAAGACTATAATCTTTGCTAAAAACACTAGACATGCAAAAGCTATAGTTGAAAGATTTAATATATTATATCCAAAGTATGGAAATGATTTTGCAAAGGCAGTTGATTATAGTATAGAGTATGTAGATTCTATAATTGATGATTTTTCTGATAAAAATAAAAATCCTCAAATAGCAGTTTCAGTTGATATGCTTGATACTGGTATAGATGTACCTGAAGTTTTAAATTTAGTATTCTTTAAAAAGGTAAGAAGTAAAACTAAGTTTTGGCAGATGATTGGTCGTGGTACTAGATTATGCCCTGATTTACTTGGGGTAGGAATGGATAAAGAGAAGTTTTTAATATTTGATTATGGTAATAACTTTGGCTTCTTTAGACTTAATCCAAAAGGATATGAAGGTGGAAAGCTTGAAACTCTTACAGAAAAGTTATTTAACATAAAGGTAAGCATTGTAAAAGAACTTCAAGATATTAGATATAGCGAAGATAATTATATAAAACTTAGAAAAGATTTATTAGATGAATTAATAAATGCTGTAAAGTCTTTAAATGAAGATAGTTATTTAGTTAGAATGCATTTAAAATATGTAGAGATTTATAAAAATGAAAGTGTATGGAATACTATAGGGGCAGTTGCTCAAGACGATATAAGAAATCATATAGCTCCACTTATAACTTCATATGGTGAGGATGAGTTAGCTAAAAGATTTGATATTGTAATGTATAGTATAGCTTTAGCATATTTACAAAATAACAATGCAACTAAAGGGATAAAAAATGTAATATCAACAGCAGAAAAGCTTTCAAAACTTGGAACTATACCAGAAGTGATGTCTCAAAAGCATATGATAGAAAAAGCTATGAGTGAAGAGTTTTGGGAAAGTGCTGATATATTTGAATTAGATGAAGTTAGAATAGCACTTAGAGATTTACTTAAATACATTGAAAAAGGAGGTCAAACAATATATTATACAGGTTTTTCAGATATGATTATAGCTGAGGAAACTAATAACTCTATGTATAATGCAAATGACCTTAAAGATTATAAAAAGAAAGTAGAACATTACTTAAATAGCCATAAGGATGAATTAGCTATATATAAGTTAAGAAACAATAAAAAGATTACTAAGAAAGATGTAGAAACTTTAGAAGAGATATTATTTAATCAATTAGGTAATCCTTCAGATTATGAAAAAGAGTTTGGTAAAACTCCTGTTACTCAACTTGTTAGAAAGTTAGTTGGTCTTGATAGAAATACTGCTAATGAGGCTTTTTCAGAGTTTTTAAATAATGATAGCTTTAATTCTAAGCAGATACATTTTGTTAAGCTTATAGTTGATTATGTTGTTAAAAATGGATTTATAGAGGATAATAGGGTACTGATGGAAGATCCATTTAGAACAGTTGGTGGTATAATTGATTTATTTGAAAATCATGTTGAGGAAAGAAATAAGTTGATTATGACTATAAATGAAATTAAGAAAAATGCTTTGGAAATAAGTTAAGAAAAAGAGATGTTAGTGAAATGCTAACACCTCTTTTTTAATAGTTATCATTTATTCTTTATTAAAATTTACAACTTTGAAACAAGTCATATATTTTCTTGAAAAAAACACCTTGTAAAATAAAATTAATCAAATCAAACAAGGGAAAAGGACAGAAAATATTATGAGCATAAGAAGAATAAATAGAAAATTACTTATAGGAGCAGCTACACTAGGAATCGTATGTGTAGTAGGCTTGAATAAAAAAGATGCATCTAGCCGTTATAGTGAAGAAGTTAAATTAAATATATCAAACCAAATTGAACAATCAGGTAATATAACATTAAAAGGTATATTAGAAAATGGAAAAGATAATCTAAATACTTATAAAATACTAGAAAATCCAACTTTATACCCAGAGGAACTTTTAGAATTAGCATCAAAAAAACCAGAGGTAATAGATTTTGTTGCTGATTATCCAAATTACAAAGATAATAATAGAAAAAGTATATCTATAAAAAAAGACTATAAACCGGGTGAAATCCCTTTATTTATACAATGGGATGAAAGATGGGGTTATAATAAGTATGGAAATAATTTTATAGCTGTTAATGGATGTGGACCAACATCCTTAGCAATGGTAGCAGTAGGTCTTACGGGAAATACAAATATAAACCCAATGGTTGTAGCTAATTATAGTGAAGAGAATGGTTATCTAGTAGATGGTGTAGGATCAAAATGGTCGTTAATGACAGAAGGGGCTAAAAACTTTGGAATTGTAGGTACAGAAATACCTCTTAGTGAGTCTTCAATAATAAAAACTTTAGAAAAAGGACAACCTATAATAGCAACTATGGCTCCAGGTACATTTACAACATCAGGACACTATATAGTACTGACAGGAGTAGATAGTGATGGTAAAATTAGAAGTGAACAAACGTGGGATATAGATGTATTTTTAAAAGAAACTAAAAATCTATGGGCTTTTAAAGCTATGTAAAGGAAGCATAGAATAATAATGGGGTAAAATCATATGAAAATTTGGAAGAAAATATTCTTATACTCAGTTGTATTGACCATGGTACTTATTAATTTAGTTGGAATAATCATGATCAATAGTGTGCATAAAAAAAATTTAGATAGAGTAATAAGTGATACAATAAATATGCAAAGAAATATTTCTAACTCAATATACTTAAACTATGATATAAATGAATATAAATATCTTCAAAATTACGATATAAGTGCATTGTTAAATATGATATTAAAAAACTATGTTTATACAGACCAAGGTGATATAAAAAATATACAAGTATTTGATGAAGATAAAAAAGTAGTAGCTTCGTTAAATAAATATAATAATAATTATGATATAAATGATATTTTAGTATCAAGTGGGAATGAAAGAGTTTTTAGTATAAGGAAAGTCAATAATGAACGAGTGCTAATAGTATCTTCAGGAATAAAAATACAAGATAAAAATTTTAAATTAATCCTAACTAGAAGTATAGAATTTTTATATGAAGATATGATTAAAAACTATAAAATTTTTATAATACTAGATATTATTATGAATGTACTTCTAATTATAGGTATGTATATAATATCTAGACAGATAACAAAACCTATAGTAAATTTAACCAATACATCAGTAGAGATAGCAAGTGGAGAGTACAGTAAAAGAGCAATAGTATTATCCCAAAAAGATGAAATTGGTATATTGTCACAAAATTTTAATTTAATGATGGAAGTATTAGAATCAAAAATACAAGAGTTAAAAGATATAAATGATGAAAAAGAACGTTTCATAAATAATTTAACTCATGAGATGAAAACACCGATAACATCTATAATTGGATATTCAGATATTTTATTAAAAGGAAATATCAATGAAGATATAAAGCTAAAATCATTAGATTATATAAATTCAGAGGCAAAAAGATTGGAAAATTTAAGTTCAGCTTTAATTAAGTTAACACTTATAAAAAATAATCACCCAGAAAAAGATATTATATCTATTAAGGAATGTATGAATAATGTAAATAGATCATTAAGTTATAAGCTAAGAGAAAAAAATATAAATTTAAGTATAGATATAGAAGATGTAAATATAATAGCAGATAAATCACTTATAATTATATTGCTTAGCAATTTATTAGAAAATGCAATAAAAGCATGTAATACAGATGGATATATTAAAATAAGTGGAAGGTTAGAGCGTAAAGGTGTATTCAATATATATATAAAAGATAATGGCAAGGGAATAGAAAAAGAGAATTTAGATAAAATTATGGAGCCTTTTTATGTAGTTGATAAATCAAGGTCTAGAAAAGATAATGGTCTTGGTCTAGGTTTAGCAATATGTAAAGAAATATGTAAAATACACAATATTAAACTAAATATTATAAGTGAAGTAGATTTAGGAACAACTGTTACATTAAGTATTAATATGGAGGGTAAATAAAATGAAAAAAATATATAATAATATATTTAAAATAAGTATACCTATATTCATGCTAATTATCTTAAGTGGATGTTCAAATCTAACTTATAAACAAGATAAAATATATACTGAAGATACACTACCTGCTTATGCAAAGAATGATATAAAAGAAAATAAAAAAAGCAACATAGGCAGAGAAGACGCCATAGAAAAAGCTTTAAAAGTACTTAATGAAGGGTTTAAAGAAAATTTAGATAGAGAGTCTTTATATGAGTCTATAAGTTTAGTTAATACAGGTGATAGTAATTTCTATTGGGATATTAATTTTATGGAAAAACAAAATGAACAAAAAAATAATAATTTTTATTATATAGGAGTAGATGCAGAACATGGAGATATATTAGAAGTTATTATAAATAAATATAAGAAAGAAGAGACAAATACGGTTGAACATGAAGTGCTTATGACAGAAGAAATTAAATTAATTATAAGAACATTAACTTCTGTATTAAATATTAATTTAGATGATTATGAAATATTTATAAATGAAGATAATATAGAATTAATAGATCCAAAGAATAAAATAGTAAAACATGTATTTGAAGTAGATAGAAATAGTAAAAAAATAACTAGGTATTATAAGGTGAGATATTAAATATGAATATATTAGTAGTAGAAGATGATGATGGAATAAGAGATTTAATTGAAATTAACTTAAGTATGGTTGGGTATAAAGTTTACACAGCTATAGATGGAGAAGAAGGAAAAAATATATTTCTTAAAGAAAATATAGATTTGGCGTTATTAGATGTAATGCTTCCTAAAATAGATGGTCTCCAGTTAGTTGAAATAATTAAACAAAAAGATATACCTGTAATATTTATAACAGCAAAAGATTCTGTATACGACAAAGTTAAAGGATTGAGGCTAGGAGCTGATGACTATATAGTTAAACCTTTTGAAAATATAGAGTTATTAGCAAGGATTGAGGCAGTAGCTAGAAGGTATTCAAAAAATGATAAAATAATAAAATTTAAAGATATAACTATATACACAGAAAAAAGAATAGTAAAGCAAAATGATAAGACTGTAGACCTTACATTAAAGGAATATGAATTATTGCATTCATTTATACTAAATAAAAATATAGCATTGTCGAGAGAACAATTATTAGAGAATGTTTGGGGAATTGAATATATAGGAGAAACTAGAACTGTTGATATACATGTTCAAAGACTAAGAGAAAAGTTAAACTTGAAGGAAAATATAAAAACAGTATATAAAATAGGATATAGATTAGAAGATTAAAAGGTCTTCTTGGGCAAGGAATTGTCTAAGAAGACCTTTTGTGTACTAATGGAAATTTTATATAGAGAAGTTAAAATAAATTATATGAAAATTTACAAAATAGTATAATTAGCAAGTCAAGTTACTTAACAAAAAAATTATACTAATATGTGTATAATAATTATTAAAACATAAATAAGAACAATTTCCTAATATTTACATATGATATATAGAATAATATTTATATCATAAAAAGGGGGAGTCAACAATGCAAAAAAATTATTGGAAAGAATATTGGGAAAGTTATTTTAATTTTATGGCTTTGTATCTTAGTGAGTTAAGAAAGGTATATCCTAATGTGGATATTAAACGTGAATACACAGAAGTTGCTAAATTATTCGAGCCTTCTATGCTTCCTGAATATTATGATGTTTATGATGAATATGATGATGAAGATAACAACTATTTACCACAATATAACGATCCACCTACTACACAACCTGGAGTTGGACAATCTCCGAATCCTTTTATATTGCCTGGAGTTGGGCAATTTCCGAATCCTTTTTTACCGCCTAGTGGAGGTAAACCTTCTAATCCTACTACACAACCTGGAGGTGGACAATCTCCAACTCCTTTCATCTCACCTGGAGGAGGGCAATTTACTATAAATAACTGTAGAAGAATGGCAATAGTTAGAATAGTAATGAGAAGAGGTTTTACACCTTCTAATTTCTATATGATAGTAGATAGAGCTGATAATAGAAGTATTCAAGGATTTAGAATAGCTTGCGAAGGTGGTAGAATTAGATTTGTACCAATGGCTGTAGACTATAGAAATATTAACTTTATAGAATGTGCATTTTAGATAAATTTAAGTTTTAATAATAGTACGAAAAAGGTATTGATAAAAAAATCAATAACTCAGATTGTAGACAAAATAGCCATTTATAACTTATATAAAATGGCTATTTTCTTTTTTACATATGGCTTATGTATAAGGTGATTATCTTTTTTTATAATTTTTCCATCTATGCCTTGTAATTAACTTTTTTTATTTTTATTTATTTTATTTTGATATACATTATTTTTTATATTATTTTAATTTTTTTAACTAATAACTTACTAGATATAAGAAATACTATGTATATGAGATAATAAATATAGGAGGGTAAAATGTACTATAAACAAAAATATATAGAATCTATAGAATCCTTAAAATCAAATATAAATGGATTAAGTAATGATGAAGCTAAAAAGAGATTATCGGAACATGGATATAATGAGCTTAGAGAAGGGGATAAAGTTTCAACTTGGAAGCTATTTTTAGAAAGCTTCAAAGATCCATTAGTTATAATACTTTTAATAGCAGCCCTTGTACAAATATTTTTAGGTGAAGTTGTTGAATCTATAATAATATTTATAGTTATAATATTAAACTCAATATTAGGAGTAACTCAAACTAAAAAAGCCGAGGGTTCATTAGAAAGCTTAAAAAAGTTATCTGCTCCAAAAGCAAAAGTAATAAGAGATAATCAAAAACAAACTATAGAAGGACGAGAATTGGTTCCTGGAGATATAGTAATCCTTGAGGCAGGGGATTATATTCCAGCAGACGGAAGAATTATAGAAGCACAAACTTTAAAAATAGTAGAAGGAATGCTCACAGGTGAGTCAGAACCAGTACTAAAACATAGTGAAAAAATAGATGAAGATGTTGGTATAGGTGATCAAAAGAATATGGTATTTAGTGGTTCTTTGGTTGTGTATGGAAGGGGAATATTTGTAGTAACATCTACTGGAATGAATACTGAAATGGGTAAGGTAGCAAATTTACTTGAAACTGCAGAAAACAAACAAACTCCATTACAACAAAAACTTGATGAGTTTAGTAAAAAGCTTGGTGTATTAATAGTAGGGATAGCAGCACTTATATTTATAATTCAAGTTGTAAGAAGTTTTATGGACGGAGTTGATATACCAAAAGCAAGAATTATAGCGGATTCATTTATGTTTGCAATTGCAGTAGCTGTAGCAGCTATTCCAGAAGCTTTATCATCTATTGTAACAATAGTTTTATCTGTTGGAACAAATGATATGGCCAAAAAACAAGCAATAATTAGAAAATTACCAGCAGTTGAAACGTTAGGATCAACAAGTGTTATATGTACAGATAAAACTGGTACATTAACTCAAAATAAAATGACAGTAGTAGATTTTTATATGTATGAAACTCCTAAAGAAGATATGAATCCTCAAAATATTAACTATTCATATCAATCTAAAACATTAACTGTAGCATCTGCTATATGTAATGATTCAAATATAAATAGTGAAGGTAAGGAAATAGGAGATCCAACAGAAGTTGCATTAATAAAATTCGCTAATACTAGAAATTTAGACTATAATACGTTAAGAGATAGATATAATAGACTAAATGAAATACCGTTTGATAGCGATAGAAAACTTATGTCTACAGTAAATAATATTCATGGAAATGTATATATGTTTACTAAAGGAGCACCTGATGTAGTATTTAGTAGATGTAAATATGCAATGGTTGATGGAGATTCTGTAGATATAAATGATGATATACTAAATGCATATAGAAATATGAATGAAGAATTTTCAAATAAAGCACTAAGAGTATTAGCTTTTGCTATAAAAGATGTAGAAGATGACAACTTTGTTCCATCATTAGAAGATGAAGTTGATATGACTTTGTTAGGTCTTATGGCAATGATAGATCCTCCTAGAGAAGAGGTATATGAAGCAGTTAGAGAGGCTAAAAGTGCAGGGATAAAAACGGTTATGATAACTGGAGACCATAAAACTACAGCAGCGGCTATAGCTAAAGATATTGGTATAATGGATGAAGGTGATATTGCCTTAACAGGACAAGAGTTAGATGCTCTTACTGATGAAGAGTTAGATGAAAAGTTAGAACATATACCAGTATATGCAAGAGTATCACCTGAAAATAAAATACGTATAGTTAAAGCATGGCAGAAAAAAGGAAAAATAACAGCAATGACAGGTGATGGTGTAAATGATGCTCCTGCTTTAAAACAAGCAGATATAGGTATAGGAATGGGTAGTGGTACGGATGTTGCTAAAGATGCAGCTGCTATGATATTAGTTGATGATAACTTTGCTACAATAGTAAATGCAGTTGAAGTAGGTAGAACTGTTTATAAAAATATCAAAAAATCTATAACTTACTTGTTTGCAGGAAACTTTGCAGGTATACTTGCTATATTATTTGCAGTATTTGCTAATTGGGCAAACCC
The DNA here is from genome assembly GCA_937880075.1 of uncultured Romboutsia sp. GTDB lineage: Bacteria > Bacillota > Clostridia > Peptostreptococcales > Peptostreptococcaceae > Romboutsia. The sequence goes on from CALFLM010000024.1 coordinate 25,880, forward strand.
ATTTACAACATTACAATTATTATTTATAAACTTAATAACAGACTCTCTTCCTGCTATATCTTTAGGATTTGAAAAGCCTGAAAAAAATATCATGACAAAAGAACCAAGAGAGCAAAATGAAAGTATATTAGCTGGAGGAACTATACAGGCAGTTTTATTTAGAGGTACAATAATAGGTATAGTAGTAATAATAGCTCAATTTATAGGAAGACAAATATCTCCATATGTTGGAACTGCAATGGCATTTTCTACTATCACACTATGTAGAATATTACAAACACTACCAGCAAGATCAAATGAGTATACATTAAAGGAAATAGGAGTCTTTTCAAATATGTATGTTATATATGCAATAATAGCTTGTTTATTTATATATGGAATTACACTAATTCCATTTATTAGACCTATATTTGATATCCCGTTAGAATTTGGAGCTACTCAATTAGGAATATGTGTATTATTAGCGATGATATCTACAATGCTAATGGAAGTTATTAAATTTAGAAAATCAAATGAAAGATAAAAAAATAGTTATATTTTCTAGAATATATCTAAGTGGCTGTTGCACTAAAAAATAAATCCCAAGTTCAAAAGAGCTTGGGATTTTTGTATAATATTTGTATGAAAAAAGAAAATATTACACAAGTTGATTATACTAAATATGGTGATAATTATCAATTAAAATTACCACTAGAAATTGATTATCTAATTCCAAAAAATGATTCCGTGAGGTTATTAAGTCAAATTATTTTGTGAAGATTGCAGTTGTTGTGAATTCAAGCATAGCTGTATAAAAGGAAATAATAGTAAGATACCTCTTGAAGAAAGAACTAAGAGATTTGAGATATCTAAATTATTTCATAAAAAAAGAAGAGAAAATTTAGATAGGATTACTAGCGTACAAGGACGTGAGCTTAAAATGAATAGAAGTATTCAGGCTGAAGGAGCTTTCGCTCAAATAAAACACAATATGAACTTTAAGAGATTTTTAAGCAGAGGCAACCAAAATGTTCTTTCAGAATATATACTTTTGGCGTTAGCCCATAATATTTCTAAATTACACAATAAGATAATGAATAATAAACGTGGCATGTATATTCATCCTCTTAAGAAGGTTTCTTAATCTTTATTTTACAAAGTATTCCATTTATAAAAAGGTATTTTTATACCTTTATTTCTTATGCACATTTTTAAGTTAAAATCTTGGTTAGATACAAATTTATAGAAAATATGTAAAAAAGAACTGCCGCATGGCAATTCAAAACCTTTCATGCGACAGCCCATTTTATTTTTTTATGAGGTGATAAAAATGATAATTCATTATTTTAAATTGTTACTGATTTTTAATAAAATTTAGTATATAATATAAAAAACAAAATGTAAAAATATTCAATTATTTTTATAAATTTGCAAAGGGAGGGTATTACATGGAAACTAATATAGTAAGTCGAAAAACAAAATCCTCTAATATAGAAGCATTTATATTTTTAGGGATTTTACTTTTTGGATTTTTTTATGTGGCAAATATTATGGGCGCTGGTATAATGTTTAAAGTCATAATGAATACTGCTCATGATTTGCTTTTAAATACGGTATTCTTAATAATGGCAATGGCAGTCCTTGCAGGATCACTTAGTGCGCTACTTTCAGAGTTTGGAGTCATATCACTTTTAAATAAAGCATTTGCTATTTTTATGAAGCCATTGTATGGGTTGCCGGGTGCAAGTATTGCGGGTGCAATAACTACTTATTTATCTGATAATCCAGCAATAATTTCATTTAGTAAAGATAAATCTTTTACTAAATACTTTAAAAAATATCAGATTCCAGCTCTATGTAATATAGGCACATCTTTTGGTATGGGGCTCATTGTAACAACATTTATGATATCTCAAGGTGAAGAATATGTATTACCTGCTTTAATAGGAAATTTAGGAGCTATAATTGGTAGTATAGTAAGCGTTAGAATAATGCTATATTTTACTAAAAAGTTTTATAAAGATGATTTAAAATATGATAATCATGATTTAGAATCAAATAATATGAAAGAATATAGAGTAATAAGAAATGGTGGTATATTCCAAAGAGTATTAGATGCTACACTTGAAGGTGGTAAGAGTGGAGTTGAACTTGGAATTGCTATAATACCTGGAGTATTAGTTGTATGTACATTAGTAATGCTTTTAACATTTGGCCCAAGTACTGATCCAACTACAGGAGAAGCTATTTATACAGGAGCTGCATATGAAGGAATTGGATTACTTCCTATAATCGGGGAAAAACTTAGCTTTATACTAGAACCATTATTTGGATTTAAATCAGCTGAAGCTATAGCATTCCCTATAACATCTTTAGGTGCCGTAGGAGCTGCAATGAGTTTAGTTCCTCAGTTTATAAAAGATGGTATAATAACACCTAATGATATAGCAGTATTTACAGCTATGGGGATGTGTTGGAGTGGTTACTTAAGTACTCATGTAGGTATGATGGATGCATTAAATGCAAGAGAGCTTACAAGTAAAGCTATACTATCTCATACTATAGGTGGTATTTGTGCAGGGATATCTGCTCACTTTATATTTATGATTATTACGTAAACTACATAAATGTAATTAATTCTATTTAAGATTGTAGATAAAATAGCCATTTTTAAATTATATAAAATGGCTATTTTCTTTTTTATAATGCTTAGCTTGAATATATACCTCTACTTTAGTATATTTTTTTATAAAATGAATATATGATATTATACTAAATACAAAAAATTTTAAAACAATATATATGAACTTTTTGGGGAGGAATAAATGTTAGAGATTATAGGGATGAGCGTAGAAGATGCAAAGGCAATTGAATATTGTGGAGCTAATAGGATAGAACTTGTAAGTGCACTTACAGAAGGTGGACTTACACCAAGCTTTGCTATGATAGAAAAAGTTGTAAATAGCGTAGATATACCTGTTAATGTAATGATTAGAAATCATGCAAAAAGTTTTAGATATAGTAAGTATGATTTAGAAGTAATGCAAAAAGATATAGAAATAGCAAAATCTTTAGGAGCTAATGGTATTGTACTTGGTTTATTAGATGATAATAAAAAAATAGATAAAACTGGATTAGAAAAGCTTTTAGATATTGCATCTAATATAGATGTAACTTTTCATAAAGCAATAGACGAGACTAATGTATTAGAAAGCGTTAATGTACTTAATAAGTATGACAAGATAAAAAATATATTAACTTCTGGTGGAAGTAAGAATATTTCAGAGAATACTAATGATATTAAATCTATGATAGAAAACTCAAAGGCTAATATATTATTAGGTGGAGGATTAAATTTTAACAATGTAAAAAGAATTAAAGAATTAACACAGGTAACAGATTTTCATTTCGGAACATCTGTTAGAATTGATAAAAGTCCATTTGGAGAAATTGATACAAATAAATTAAGTCAATTAGTAAAGCTTTTAGAAAAGTAGTCTTATACTTATAAAAATTATTTCCTATTTAGTTTGATGATAAATATAAAATAAATTTGGAATAAGTTTAATTCTTCAATATAAAGAGAGCTTAAATGTAAATTATGAAATACATGAAAAAGGTATTGATTAAAAAGTCAATACCTTTTTATTTTAATTATTAGAATAAATAATTATTGTTCTTTAATTTTGGTATAGAATACACAAAATTATCTACACACTCAGGAAGTGATACGGTTTTTTACTAAAATAAGATTACTTAGTTGTTTTAGAGGTAGATTTTTCTTGAGAAGTATTTTTCGATACTCCTATAGGAATAAATTCTTGCTGAATATCATATCCTTCTGAGCAACCATTTAATTCACCTGCTAATTTAAAGCCTTGTTTAGCTAGTAACACAGCTATAATTTCATTTATAACAGCAGCAGCTGCAATTGTTCCTTGAATAATTTGTGCAGATTCAGGTGCAGAATCTATAAGAGTATTAACAGCGATACCTGTAAATATCAATGATACTCCTGAATGTGGTAGCAATGTAAGCCCTAAATATTTTTTAACAGTTGTAGGTGATTTAGATATATTGGCTCCAATATAAGAACCACCTAATTTACCAATAGCACGAGATACTATATAAATTACTGTGAATGTTCCTGCTCCTAAAATTAAACTATAATCTAGTGGAGCACCTAAGTTAATAATAAGAACTACCATAGCCAATGATACCATAGGTTTAGTATATTCTACCAATTTATATAATTTTTCCTTAGGCATAAGATTTGAAAATGTAGCTGCAAAAGCTATTCCCATAATCATTAAATTTATATTAAATTGAGTTAATACATAAGTATTAATATATATACCTATAGATGCTGTAACGAGAATAAATCCTAATACTGATAGGATAGTAGCATTTTTAGTCATTTCCTTTTTTAGAATAAATGATGATAAAAATCCTGTAATACATCCTAGAATAATTGGAATTATTATCATAAGTGGTATATAGTAAAGAGGAGATTTACCATCAGATGTAATACTTGAAACTAAACCTATTACACTAAAGAATACAACTATAGCTAATATATCATCTAGTGCTGCTATTGGAATAAGTGTTTTAGTTACTGGACCTTTAGTATTGTACTCATTAACTATAGATAATGATGGAGCAGGTGCAGTAGCTAGTGCAATTGCTCCAAAAACTACTGATAAGTAAATTGGAATATCCATGAACATAAATATCCATGCAAATGCGAGTGTTACAATGATAAAGGCACCAAGTGCTTCTGTTAAGCATATTGTTAAAATCTGTTTACCAAACTTTTTAATATCTTCCCAAATTAGCTCTGTACCAATCATAAGTCCAGCTGTTACTTCTCCAATACTTATAATAACATGAAACCAAGAACTATCTAATATGTCGTTATTTAACCAACCTAAAGCATGTGGTCCTATAATCATTCCAGTTAATAACCATCCTAAGATTGCTGGCAACTTAATTTTTGTAACTAATTTACCAATAACTATACCTATACATATAAAAATAGACAATAATATTAGTTCTTTTAACATATCTAAATCTCCCATCTTTAATTTATTTTATTATTCCATACATTAACATTTCAAATATAGTTGAAAATTCATAAACCCATTTATTTATAATTTGAGATTTATCAGATTCATCTATAATAGGTGTATTCATAAATTTCGTATGTAGATGATTTATTAGATCTAAAATAATGTCTACAACTTTTTCTGGAATAACATCATCTTTCAAACTACAACTATTAATACACTTTAATAAAAATTCTTTATTTGCCTCGTCTAAATCTTTTCTCAAAACAGCAATTTCTTTTATTAGATGTGGTGGTGGATTGAATACTGCATTATAAAATATTTGTTTATAATGAGTATTATCTTGAAAAAATTCACCTCTTTTCTCCATATATAAATCTAAACTTTTTCTTGGATTTTTGTCATAATAAACAATGTTACTTTTTATATAATTACTTAGATCATTAAAACAACTTTTGACACACAGAAGAAAAAGGTCATCTTTAGTTTTATAATAATGAAATAATAAGCCCTTAGAAATATTATTATTTTTACAAATATTATTTGTGGAAGCTATCAAATAATCTTTTTCTCCAAACTCACTTAAGCTTGCTTTTAAAATTTTTTCTTTACTTATTTCATTTTGTTTCTCTCTACTCAGAGTTATCATCCTCCTTCATTTTAAATATTATTAAATACAAACCATGTGGTTTGTAAATAATTGTATACCAATATATGTAATTATTTCAACATATTTACAAATAGATTATTAAAAAATTAAGAAATACATAATGTACAATAGATTGAAAAATAAATATATTACGAACAAATTCATAAAAAATACGTGTATCTTGTAATAGTAAGTTTGCTGTATTAGTTATGCTCATCAAAAAAATTTAATTTGTTCATCAAATATTAATTTAATTTGTAGCTTAAAAATTTTATAATTTTGTTAGGATTGTATTTCATGCAAATTTTTAAAATATGAAATTCAACTTAACCTATCGGTTTATTTTCCAATTCGAGAATAATTCTCATCATATCTAATTAACAAAATCTGACCTTGGTAATAGTTTAATAGAGTGTTATTTAAGTGAAATATTAAATTATTTGAAGAATTTAGTAGGAAGTTTAGTATTGATTATAGAATATATATTGTAGTGCCTACTTTAAAGAATATAAAGTTATATAGGATTGTGTTATATTAGAGAATTTAACTATAAATGATTTACAAGATTGTTTTTTGATGTTGTTGAAGTTATAGGTATGGATGCTTTTAAGAGTTTAGTTAAGTTTTCTGGAATAAGTAATTTATATATCTATCTATCTATGGTAATATTAAATTTGTAAAATATAAGAAGGAGGCGTGTATGAGATTTTATTTAACCTTTGAATTAGAAAAAAATTCATTGCCAAAAGATTATAGAAGAATAATATTAAGCTATATAAAAAAGTCACTATCTGAAATTTTAGATGGGAGATATTATTCTCAATACTTTAAAGATACTATACAAAAAGATTTTTGCTTTTCAGTACAATTATCAAAAGCTAAGTTTACAAAAGATGAAATAATATTATCAGATAATAGTATAAAAGTATTATTTACATGTGATGATAGACAAAAAACAGGACTTCTTTTACAACAGGCATTTATAAAACAGAAAAATAAAAAATTCTTAATACCTAATAAAAATTCAATAACATTGAAACAAATTCATCAACAAAGAGAACAAAAAATAACAAGTTCAAAAGTAATATTTAAAACATATGGACTTTGTGTCAGAGATCATAATAAGGAAACTAACAAAGATAAACATTATGTATATAGTGATGAGAAGTTCAGTGAACAATTGAAAGTAGTTATAAAAAATCAAATATCTCAAACAGGTTTTAGTAAAGATATAGTAGATAGTATTAAGTTCTCACCTATAAATTGTAAAAAGGTTTTAGTAAAGCATTACAATACATATGTAGATACAACAGTAGGTTCATTTTTATTAGAGGGAAATCCACTATTACTTCAGTATCTGTACAATGTAGGAATTGGAAGTAGAAATACAATGTTTGGTTTCTTAGATTTAGTAACACAAGATTTGTAAGAGGAGGCATTTAAATGAAAACTATTTTATATAATAATACAGATTTTAATGTTAAATTAGAGCCTTCGGATTGGCGATTTTCTGCTGCTATAGTAGGAATTTTAGAATTTTTTGAATATATAGACCCATTAGAAACTTCTTACAAAGTAGAAGATGAGTATATACTGTATAATAGTGAATTAATAACAAGAGAAAACTATTTAAAATTTGTAGAAAAAAAATACGGTGAAAATCTTCATCATAGATATGTAGAACTTAACTTAGAACATTATAATCAAGATAATAACGAAAATGATAATAAATATATTATAAAGTCAATAAATGAAAAATTATCTGGAAACACAATAATGAAAAAAGTATTTAAGAAAACTAAATTTGATGGAACTAATAAGGATGAAATATTGTCTTTAATTAACAAACATAGAGAAGAACTAATTCTTGAAACCTTTAGGAATAAATCCGATATGTATAAAAATTATTGTAATGCCAACCAATTATTTAATGAAAGTCAGAAGTATTGTAGATTAGTAGGATATTGTATTGATGCACCTAAAAAAGGAAAATCAACAGGATTTGGATTTAATATGAATAGTTTTGTGGGACAAGACATACAAGAGTTTGATTTTCTTCCATTTGGATTTTTAAATGATAGAGAATCATTATTTATAAATGACAACTATGAAATAAATAGATTAACTAGTGCAAAACAAGTTTTTCAAGAAAAAATAAAATTTGACATTGAAAATTTAGAGTCAGAAAATAAGTATAGAGGAATAAAATATACTTTATTTAAAGGCATTATAGAATCATCTGATTTTATAGAATATGATGTAGAAGTTATAGTTAAAGATAGGGATAAAGATTATTTTGAAACATTGTATATAAGAAAACAAAGTATAGACATATTAAAAAAAATAAAGGATAAAAAGATCGACTATAATGCATTATGTTTTTCTTATAAGATAAATGACAACTATTATATTGATATTTATAAAAGGGTAATGGAATGTATATTAAATAATACACTTTTAGATGAAGTTATAGACTTATTATTAAAAGAAAAGAAAAACTACTACACAGTTTATCAATTAATAAATATAAATGATTTAATTAGAGGTGAAAAAATAATGGATGATAAGATTAAAAAAATAATTCATGCTTGTGCAAATGAAGTAAGAAATAAGATTCCAGAAAATAAATTAGAAAGCTATAGACAAAAACTTATAAGTTCAATAATATTTAAAGACTATGATAGAGTTTGCCAAATTTTATTACAATTATCAGGATATTCAGATGTTTACTTTAGTTTTGCAGACGAACTATTCATGGATTTTGAAAAAAATAAAGATATTGCATATACATTTATAAATGCACTAGGTAAAAGTAATAAATTTAATGAAAATACTAATGAACAAAATTAATAAATAAGGAGATAAGATTATGAAAAAGAAAGCTTTAACATTAACAGTAGTTGCAAATATGACTTCAAACTATTCTGAAGGATTAGGAAATATAGCAAGTGTACAAAAAGTATTTAGAAATAGAAAAGTATACACTATAAGAAGTAGAGAAAGCTTAAAAAATGCAATAATGGTTCAAAGTGGAATGTATGATGATTTACAAACAGAGATTATTGGAGATGGTAAAACAAAAGTGAATCAAAAACAAGTAGGACAAGAGCTAAATGCATCAAACTGTAGAGCACTTGAAGGTGGATATATGAATACTAAAGGAACAACTAATATAAGAAAAAGTTCTTTCTACTTAACAGATGCAATATCTTGTGAAAGTTTTGTAAATGAAACAAGATTTCATAATAACTTATATTTAGCCACTAATCTAGCTAAGGCTAAGAATATAAATTTACAAGAAAAAGCAGGAGATGCTGGTCTTATGCCTTATCAATATGAATATGATAAATCTTTAAAGGTATATAGCATAACAATAGATTTAGAAATGATAGGAAAAGACGAAAACTTTGAAAATGAAGCAAATTATAAAGAAGCCGATAATAAAGAAAAAGCAGATAGAGTAAACTCTATATTAGATGCAATAGAAAACTTAAGCCTTACAGTAAAAGGAAATCTAGATAATGCAGAGCCAGTATTTGTAGTAGGTGGACTATCTGATAGAAAAACACATTACTTTGAAAATGTAGTAAAAGTAGAAGAAGATAGATTAGTAGTATCTAAAGATTTAGTAGAAAAATTAGCAAAAGGATATAATGTAGGTTTATTAAGAGGACAAACATTTATAAATGAAGGTGAAATAGAAGAAAAATTAAATCCTATGAGTGTAATTAGCTTTTTTGATAAATTAAGAGAAGATGTAAATGCTTACTTTGAAGTATAGAAGGTAGGTGAATACATGAAAGCACTAAGAATTGTACTACATCAAGATAGTGCAAATTATAAAAAAGAAGAAGCACTAGATAATAAAATGACTTATCCTTTACCTTCAATATCTACTATAATAGGAGCTTTACATAGTGCTTGTAATTATAAAGAATATCATCCAATGGATATAAGTATTCAAGGTAAATTTGAGTCTATGCACAAAGAACCTTATACTGATTATTGTTTTTTGAATTCTACTATGGATGATAGGGGTATATTAGTTAAGATGAAAAATGAAGATTTTTTATCAAAAGCTTTTGATAGGGTTGCAAAACCAACTAAGTCTCAAGGAAGTAGTTTTAGAAATGGAACTACGATACAAATATATAATAAAGCGTTATTAGATGAATATAGAAATCTTAAGGATTTAGCGGATAAGATAAAAAATTATAAAAACAAAGAATTAAAAGAAAAACTAGAAACAATAAAAAAAGAAAAAAATTCTTTAGCATTAAAGAAAAAACAATTAGATAAAAAAAGTGAAGAATTTAAAACAATATCACAAAAAGAAAAAGAAATTAAAGATAATGAAAAAAAGTTAAAAGATGAAATAAAAGAGTATGAACAAGAACATTATACAAAACCAATTTCAAAGTATCGATCATTAACTACATCTATAAAGTACTACGAGATTCTAAATAATATTGACCTTATTATACATGTAAGAAGTGATGAAGATACTTTAAATGATATATTAGAGAATATATATAACTTAAAATCTATTGGTAGAAGTGAAGATTTTGTAGATGTTAAAGAAGCTAAAATAGTTGAGTTATATGAAGGTGACTGTGATGTAGATAATAATTTATCTATGTATCTAAACTATGAAGATGTAAAAGATGGATATATTTCACCTAAATATAAAACGGATAAACCAATTAATGGAACTAAATACTATATAAATAAAAATTATGAAATAAAAGAAGGAAAAAGAGAATTTATTAAAAAGAAAGTTCTATACACATCTTATTGTGCAATAGAAGAAACTAGCGATAATATTTTTTTAGATAATACAGATGAAAAAAATTATATAGTAAACTTTATTTAAATAAAGCAGTAGGTTAATTATCTACTGCTTTAAAAGGAGTAAAATATGGTTAAAAATATATATATTGATTTACTAGATGAATCAATAGTATCAAATATAAAAGAAAAAAATGCAAAGCCAAATAAGAGTATAATTGAACATACAAATGACTTATTAGATGTTTCAGAGCTACTTTGGAATTTAGGATATATAAAAGAAGAAAGAATATATGAACTTATTCAAAAAGCTTGTGTATATCATGATATAGGTAAAATAAATAAAGAGTTTCAAAAAAGAGTAAAAAATAAAGGTATTAAATTTGATGAAAATAAAGAAGTTGCTCATAATGTATTGTCTTTATATTTCATAGATGAGAATAAATTTAATAATAAAGAAGATTATCTTATTGTATCTAATGCAGTAGTTAATCATCATGACTATTGCGATATAGGATTAGCAATAAGAGAAAAATCTGAGATAATAGAAAGTTTATTAGAAGAGTTTGAGCATAAAAAAATTAAAAAAGTTATACCTGCGAAAATAGCTAGTATATCACAAGATATAGATGCGATAAAAATAAAAGGATACTTACATAAATGTGATTATAGTGCAAGTTCAGGATATAGGGCAGAATATGAAAATAACTTTTTAGCAAAGTCATTAGAAAATGTACTTAACAAATGGAAATTAGATAATCAAAATGCAAGTTGGAATGAGTTACAAAAATATTGTATAGAAAATAAAAATGAAAATATTATAGCAATAGCTCAAACAGGTATGGGAAAAACAGAAGCAGGTTTACTTTGGATGGGAGATAATAAAGGATTTTTCATACTACCAATAAGAACAGCTATAAATGCTATTTACGATAGAATTAAAAAATATATTTCTAGTTATGGAGGAAACTTAGAAGAACAATTAGGACTACTACATTCAAGCTCACTAGAATACTTATTATCACAAAGTGAGAATGACAAATATGATGATAAAGATGAATATATAGATAAAAAGGAAGACAAGGAAATAATAGAATATGAAAAAACAGCAAAGCAATTATCTCTTCCTATCAATGTATCAACTATAGACCAACTCTTTGATTTTGTATATAAGTATCCCAAATATGAACTAAAATTAACTACATTAGCATACTCAAAAATAGTAATAGATGAAATACAAATGTATGGACCAGATTTACTAGCTTATTTAGTGTATGGATTAGAGCGTATAGTAGAACAAGGTGGAAAAGTGGCAATTTTAACAGCTACATTACCTCCATTTGTAAAAGATTTACTAAGTAAAAACATTAAGTTTAAAATAAAAGAAAATGGATTTACTGATAATTCCAAAAGGCATAATTTAAAGATTTTAGATAAAAGAATAGACTATAATGATATATGTGATAAATATAGGGAAAATGAAAAGTTAAATAAGAGTAATAAAATACTAGTGGTATGCAATAGCATTACACAAGCTCAAAATTTATATGGAGAAATAAGTGATACTTTAGGAAATAAAAATTTACACATATTACATAGTAAATTTATAAAAGGTGAGAGATTATCAAAAGAATCTGAAATTATAGAATTTGGCAAAACATATAAAGATAATAAAAGCAATGAACTAGACAAGCAAAGTGGAATATGGATATCTACATCTATAGTAGAAGCAAGTTTAGACATAGATTTTGATTATTTATTTACAGAATTACAAGACTTAAATTCACTATTTCAAAGACTAGGTCGTTGTAATAGAAAAGGAAAAAAAGATAGTAGTGAAAATAATTGCTATATTTATACTCAAATAGATGAAAGAAGTTTTATAAATGGAGATAGAGGATACATAGATAAAGATATATTTGATTTATCTAAAGAAGCTATACGCTTATGGGAAGGTCAAATCTCAGAAACTCAAAAGATAGAATTAATAAATAAATATCTTACTATGGATAAAATAAAAAATAGTAACTATATAACACAATATAAACATACATATAACTTCATAAAAAATCTAACTCCAGATACATTTAAATCAGATGAAGTTAAGTTAAGAAATATACTATCTAAAGATATAATACCAAGTCCAATTTATCATGAATATAATGGTGACATTAAAGAATTAGAAGAAAAGTTAAAGGATAAATCTTTAAATTCACCAGAAAATAAAGGAGACAAATTAAGGTTACAAAATGACTTAAAAAAATATACAGTATCTGTTCATCCAAATCATATATCAAATTACTATAGAGCATTAAAAAATGGATTAGCTATAAGATATGATAATGTAAGAGTAAGTGACTATGAGTATATACCTGTTATAGAATGTGAATATACTGAACTCGGCTACAGACAAAAGAAGTTTGTAAATCAAGATAATATTAATACAAATATTAGCAATATAGATGATTTTATATTTTAAATAAGTATAAGCATTATGATAAAGAGGTGTATTAGATGAAAAAAGAAATAACAGGTGTAATGGTATATTACTATGAAGTCTGTAAAAGAAAGCTATGGTATTTTTATAACGAAATACAGATGGAACAAGGGAATGAAAATGTTGAAATAGGAAAAGTATTAGACGAAGAAACTTATAAAAGGGATAAAAAGCATATAAATATAGACAATATTATAAATATTGACTTCATACGTTCTAAAGGTATACTACATGAAGTTAAAAAAAGTAATAAAATTGAAGAAGCAAGTATACTACAAGTAAAATATTATCTATATTTTTTACATAAAAAAGGTGTTACAAATATAAAAGGAAAAATAGACTATCCATTATTAAAACAAAGTGTAGATATAGAGCTGAATGAAGAAGACATAGTTAATATAGAACAAATATTAAATAATATAAATGAAATAGTATATAAAACTATTCCGCCTAAATTGGAGAAAAAGCGCATTTGTAAATCTTGTGCATACTATGATTTATGTTTTATTTAAACTAATATAAAAGGGGAAAACTTATGAAGAGAAGTTATTATATTTATAACAATGGAATGCTAAAAAGACAAGATAACTCAATAGCATTTATAGATGAAAATGGAGAAAAAAGATACATCCCAATAGAAACTGTAAATGAAATATATATAATGTCTGAAATGGATTTTAATACAAATCTAATAAATTATTTATCTCAATATGGAGTAGTAATACATTTTTTTAATTATTATAGCTTTTACACAGGAACATTTCAACCGAGAGAAAAGCTAGTATCAGGAAATCTATTAGTTAACCAAGTTAATCATTATACTGATAATGAAAAAAGGCTAGATATAGCAAAGCGATTTATAGATGGTGCTAGTTTTAATATATATCGTAATTTAAGATATTATAATGGTAGAGGAAAAGATGTCCAAGTTTATATGGACAAAATAGAAGAACTAAGAAAGCAAATATCTAAAAGTGAAAGTATACAAGAATTAATGGGATATGAAGGAAATATAAGAAAAATATATTATGAATCATGGAATATATTAATAGATCAAGATATAAAATTTGAGAAAAGAGTAAAAAATCCACCTGACAATATGATCAATACTCTAATATCATATGTAAACACTTTAGTTTATACAAAAGTATTAAGTGCAATATATAATACACAATTAAATCCAACAGTAAGCTACTTACATGAGCCTGGAAGTAGAAGATTTTCATTAAGCCTAGATATAGCAGAAATATTTAAGCCTATAATAGGAGATAGATTAATATTTTCTTTATTAAATAAGAAACAAATAACAGAAAAAAGTTTTACGAAAGAGCTTAATTATTTACACTTAACAAAAGAAGCATCAAGGACAATAGTAGCTGAATTAGATAAAAAATTACAAACAACTATAAAGCATAAAGAGTTAAACAAAAATGTATCATATGAATACTTGATGAAATTAGAATGCTATAAGTTGATAAAACATTTATTAGGAGAAAAAGAATATGAACCATTTAAAATATGGTGGTAATAAGGGGAGTAAATTATGTATGTTATTTTAGTTTATGATATAAAAAGTGATGAAGGTGGACAAAAAGTATTAAGTAAAACATTTAAGACATGTAAAAAATATTTATCACATATTCAAAATTCAGTTTTCGAAGGCGAGTTATCAAATTCACAAATTATTAAGCTACAATATGAATTAAATGGTATAATAAGAAAAGATAGAGATTCAATAATCTTATTTAAGAGTAGAAATGAAAGATGGTTAGAAAAAAACATGTGGGGAGTACAAGAAGACAAGACAAGCAACTTTATTTAGTTGTCTATCTAATATAGTGTAAAATATAGTATACATAGACAAAGATAGTTGATATAATTGATGTAGAAAATAAAGAAGGTTTTTTATTAATAGAAATATATCATATAATATAAATATTTTTTAGGTAGACAAAATATATAGCTGAATAGCTTAGAAAATCAAATATTGATATAAAACGGATTAAAGTAGAACCATACTGGAATGTAAATATATTAACAGATGAAGAACCTACATATTCAGATATGAATTAAAGTAGAACCATACTGGAATGTAAATCTAAATATGGTGTTAAAGCATTAGATGAAGTTGGTGATTAAAGTAGAACCATACTGGAATGTAAATTGACACTAAATCTATTGTTTTATTACAAACTTTAATAATTAAAGTAGAACCATACTGGAATGTAAATCGTTTAATAATCTCTCTTTTAAACTTAATTTCATTTATTAAAGTAGAACCATACTGGAATGTAAATTTTTTATACATAAGTTCATATATTTCATTAAACTTTAAATTAAAGTAGAACCATACTGGAATGTAAATAAATTTTACACAGTATTTATTTTAACAACTCTGGAATTAAAGTAGAACCATACTGGAATGTAAATCTTGTTTAGACACTATAAAAGCAGTTATAACTACTACATTAAAGTAGAACCATACTGGAATGTAAATCTTATTACGTTTTGTAGACTTGTAAATAGTCTATATATTAAAGTAGAACCATACTGGAATGTAAATGTTATTTTTCCTTGCTCTATTATGTCCTCATTTAAAATTAAAGTAGAACCATACTGGAATGTAAATTCTGCTACATCTAACCTATTTTGTAATCTTTCTTTAATTAAAGTAGAACCATACTGGAATGTAAATTTATTTTGGTCTAATAAACTTAAATATGTTTTAATCAATTAAAGTAGAACCATACTGGAATGTAAATAATGATACTGTAAAATTTACTCTTCAAGCTTATGTAATTTAATTAAAGTAGAACCATACTGGAATGTAAATCCTTATTATTTTTATTAGTCGATAACGACTATATTTAATTAAAGTAGAACCATACTGGAATGTAAATTTAGCAGAAGAAAAAGTATATGAATGCACTAATTTAGAATTAAAGTAGAACCATACTGGAATGTAAATGATGTAATTGTTTTTGTTTCATATATGCAATTAACTATTAAAGTAGAACCATACTGGAATGTAAATTCGACAGTTCAGAACTCATAATCATATGTACATGATAATTAAAGTAGAACCATACTGGAATGTAAATTCATGCATTTATGAATTAACTCTGTTGTTACCTCTAATTAAAGTAGAACCATACTGGAATGTAAATGATAGAAATCAAAGAACTTTATCTAATATAAAAAAGATTAAAGTAGAACCATACTGGAATGTAAATGAGTATAAAAATTTCAAGCAAAGAGTTCTAAATCAAATTAAAGTAGAACCATACTGGAATGTAAATGTTGGTGTACTACTATCTATATTTTCTTTAGAACTTAATTAAAGTAGAACCATACTGGAATGTAAATGGAGCAGTTACTTGAATTTCTTGAACCTCTGCAATTATTAAAGTAGAACCATACTGGAATGTAAATATTCTATATTTTTATGACTTTCTCTATTTTAGATAAATTAAAGTAGAACCATACTGGAATGTAAATTAAATATATGTCTAATATAAATAGAAGTGGAGAACGATTAAAGTAGAACCATACTGGAATGTAAATATTTCTAAAAAGAAATCATGTTCTAACTTAGTTAAATTAAAGTAGAACCATACTGGAATGTAAATTATGACCTAAAAGAATAGAGGTAATTAAACAATGAATTAAAGTAGAACCATACTGGAATGTAAATTCATTTCTGCTACTTCTCTTGAAGATATTCTTATTAATTAAAGTAGAACCATACTGGAATGTAAATTTTTATTTACTCCTTTTTTTATTAAAGAGTGAGCTAATTAAAGTAGAACCATACTGGAATGTAAATAAAGGTGTTATTGACTATGGTTTAGAGATATCAAATTAAAGTAGAACCATACTGGAATGTAAATCTATACAGTAATGTTAAAGGAAATATGAAATTAGCAATTAAAGTAGAACCATACTGGAATGTAAATCAGAAAATACACATTTATAAATAGAAATACATAACTATTAAAGTAGAACCATACTGGAATGTAAATGCTCATAATCTTCACCTAAATTTACAATCCTTATTTCATTAAAGTAGAACCATACTGGAATGTAAATATATCTTATTTCCATTTTTATTCTCCTTGACAATTTAATTAAAGTAGAACCATACTGGAATGTAAATTACGCTCATCAAGAGGTTTATCTATAACAACAAGAGATTAAAGTAGAACCATACTGGAATGTAAATCTCTAACTTCTAATACTTCTTTTTGTACTGCTTGTAATTAAAGTAGAACCATACTGGAATGTAAATATCATTTCTTTCACTTTTCATACCACCTCTGTTTTTGATTAAAGTAGAACCATACTGGAATGTAAATCATTCTAACATAAATATAGATTTTTCCGTTTATCTCATTAAAGTAGAACCATACTGGAATGTAAATTAGTTAGAACCGAATTCATTACTATATGGTAATGCCATTAAAGTAGAACCATACTGGAATGTAAATAAGTCTATTCCTACACTAACAATTTTCATACTCATTATTAAAGTAGAACCATACTGGAATGTAAATACACCTAATACCCCTACTCTCATTGTTAAAAACTTAGATTAAAGTAGAACCATACTGGAATGTAAATTCCATTTGACATTTTATATACCTCCTATTTATTTAATTAAAGTAGAACCATACTGGAATGTAAATACAGTGCTAAATGTAGCATAGATTTCATATCTATATATTAAAGTAGAACCATACTGGAATGTAAATGATGTAAGAGTATTCATATTTGATACATCTACATAATTAAAGTAGAACCATACTGGAATGTAAATTCTGCCAGAACGTGCTAACTCATACATATTGTCTCTAATTAAAGTAGAACCATACTGGAATGTAAATCCTCTTTTCTTAAGTATTGTTCTCTCTTTGCGACATTATTAAAGTAGAACCATACTGGAATGTAAATTAAAATTTCATCTTCAACGATACTTAACTTAACCCCATTAAAGTAGAACCATACTGGAATGTAAATTACGACTTCATTAAATCTATGTTTAATAATAAACATTAAAGTAGAACCATACTGGAATGTAAATTGGGATGTGTTAAATGAGGAGGACTATAACTATAACATTAAAGTAGAACCATACTGGAATGTAAATTGAAATATAGAATAGTTACTGGTGGCTTCAAAAAAGATTAAAGTAGAACCATACTGGAATGTAAATCTTAAAAGATAATTTCTTAACAGTTTCTATAAAGTCTTATTAAAGTAGAACCATACTGGAATGTAAATTTCTTTTGCTTTTCAGGATGCAACTTATTATGACATTAAAGTAGAACCATACTGGAATGTAAATGGAGATTAGGTGTATATCCATTTACAATGCTAGGTGAATTAAAGTAGAACCATACTGGAATGTAAATTTTTGTGTTATTGGTGGCAATATGGTGGCAAATAGAATTAAAGTAGAACCATACTGGAATGTAAATTCTTTTGTCAGAAGTAGAATACCAAGCAAACCAAAATATTAAAGTAGAACCATACTGGAATGTAAATTCTACATCTAACAGTAATAGTAGTAATCAAGTAGATAATTAAAGTAGAACCATACTGGAATGTAAATTATTAAATAAAAATTATATTTTATCTATTAAAACCTAATTAAAGTAGAACCATACTGGAATGTAAATTAAAATAGACCTGTCGTTATACCTTTTGAATTTAACATTAAAGTAGAACCATACTGGAATGTAAATTTTTGTGTTATTGGTGGCAATATGGTGGCAAATAGAATTAAAGTAGAACCATACTGGAATGTAAATTCTTTTGTCAGAAGTAGAATACCAAGCAAACCAAAATATTAAAGTAGAACCATACTGGAATGTAAATTCTACATCTAACAGTAATAGTAGTAATCAAGTAGATAATTAAAGTAGAACCATACTGGAATGTAAATTATTAAATAAAAATTATATTTTATCTATTAAAACCTAATTAAAGTAGAACCATACTGGAATGTAAATTAAAATAGACCTGTCGTTATACCTTTTGAATTTAACATTAAAGTAGAACCATACTGGAATGTAAATATGACTTCATTTCTATTGTGATTAAATAATAATAATTAAAGTAGAACCATACTGGAATGTAAATAAATTCAATACTTTCATTTTTAATAGGTATTTTAAGATTAAAGTAGAACCATACTGGAATGTAAATTCCTTAGTAGTAAATACATCTATAACTTTATAATTTAATTAAAGTAGAACCATACTGGAATGTAAATTCGTATCAGATACATCTAAGTCTAATGTTGATGTTCCATTAAAGTAGAACCATACTGGAATGTAAATCAATCTTTAGTAACTAAATATTCAATAACTACTTTATATTAAAGTAGAACCATACTGGAATGTAAATATATAAGAAAAATGGAACGGTTTGGAAAATAAGATTTATTAAAGTAGAACCATACTGGAATGTAAATTTTACTTTTTTATAAGTATATTCATTACCAAAATCGATTAAAGTAGAACCATACTGGAATGTAAATCAACTAAATGTTCCAAAATATTTAGCCATCTTTAACATTAAAGTAGAACCATACTGGAATGTAAATTGACTAGCTAGGTTTTTCATCTTACTATCAACATCATCATTAAAGTAGAACCATACTGGAATGTAAATTTAGATAAAAACTTTAATGAAATAAAAAGTTTATTATTAAAGTAGAACCATACTGGAATGTAAATTCTAATAGTAGGATTAAAGCATAATATAAATGATTCATTAAAGTAGAACCATACTGGAATGTAAATAAATCAAATCCGATTTTTTGAATATTTTCCATTTCCATTAAAGTAGAACCATACTGGAATGTAAATTATGGAAATAAGGATACTTGCTCATGCAATGCTTTTAATTAAAGTAGAACCATACTGGAATGTAAATAAATACTTTCTTTGCTTCCTTTTGGAATGAAATTAAGATTAAAGTAGAACTATACTGGAATGTAAATTTAATATTTTTTATACGATCTATAGTATTTACATTAATTAATAAAATACTATCTGAAAAATTTGATGTAAGTATAAAAAGAGTTCAAAGAATTATTAGTGAATTAGGATTAAAATCAGTGATAGTAAAAAAGTTTAAGCATTATACTACTAAAATAAAAATAGATGACAAAGATAATATTTTAAACCAAGATTTTTCAACAAATACAATAAATGAAAAGTAGGTTGGAGATATCATGTATATACACACAATAAAAGATGGCTGGTGTTATTTAGCGCAATTCATATATTTACATACAAAAAAGATAGTAGGCTACTCCTTTGATAAGAATATTACAACTGATTTAATAATAAGAGCATTAGATAATGCAGTTATACTTAAAAAGCCCAATGCTCGCATTATATTTCATTCTGATTTATTTTTGTAATACACTAGTTTTGATTTAAGCAATTAAATATAAAAAATAGAATTATTCATTCTTTTAGCAAAAAGGATGCTCTTATAACAATGACTATATATGATCTTTTAATGCCATTTTAAAGAAAGAAGAAGTTTATAGAGTGAGGTATTTTGATTTTTGGTCTGTTAAACTAAGACTATTTGAATATATAGAAGGTTGGTAAAATAGAAAAATAATTCATGGAAGTATTGGTTTTATATCACCAGATGAATGCAAAAAAATAGCTAAAGAAAGTTAAAAATTCAATTATTTTAGTCTAATATATTAATATAGATCAAAATCTACATAAATAAAATAGTATTATTACACTAAAAAGAATAACAAAAGGAGAATATATGGAAAATTTATTCGATTTTTTAGAAAATAAAAGTAAAGAAGAAAACCAAACTATAGATATATCTACTACACAAAAAATTAAGTATATCATAGACGAAGAACACTTAAAACATTTAGAAAAAGTTAAAATAAGTTTATATAATGAAGATGAAATAAAGGCATCAGGTCTAGAAAGAAAGGATTATATAAGATTAAATAGTTATGTTGGTTCTAGATTAAATACAGATTTAAGAGCTAAAAATAATCTTACAAAAGAAGTAGAAATTAAAATAGATTTAGCTGAAGAAAACTATTTAGATTCACTTGAAGAAGTTGAGATGGTTGAAGATATATTTAGTGAAAATGATAGTATAAAAGAAAATAAATTACTAATAGTTGATGGATCTTCACTTTTATCAACAAGTTTTTATGCAACCGCAAGAGACTTACTATTTGCAAAAACAGAAGAACAAAAAGAATTTGCATATACAAAATTAATGAAATCTCCAGATGGAGAATATACAAATGGAATATATATGTTCTTTAAAACATTACTTCCATTAATTGAAAGTCAAAAGATAACACATTTAGCAGTTGTACTTGATAGAAGTAGAAACACATTTAGAAGAGAAATTGATCCAGAATACAAAGCAAATAGAAGTGAAACACCATATCCACTTAAAAGTCAATTCAAGTTATTAACTGAATTACTACAACAGATAAATATACCAGTATTTTCTCATACTGAATATGAAGCAGATGACTTTGCTGGAAGTTTAGTTAAAAAATTTGAAAAAGATATACCTATATATTTACATACTAAAGATGAAGACTATATTCAGTTAGTATCAGAAAGTACTAAATTATGGATGGTAACAGGTAAAGCTGATGATATGTATAAGGAAATAGGTATAGATAAAAAGGGTATTAATGTTCCAAGTGGTATATTTGAATATACACCAGAGTATGTTAAACACTTTAAAGGAATAGAACCAATCCAAATTATAGATGTAAAAGCTATAGAAGGTGATAAGTCAGATAACATAAAAGGTGTTAAAAATGTTGGTCCAACTTCATCTAGACCACTTATAGCACACTATGGTTCTATAGAGGAAATATATAAGAATATAGAAAACTTAAGTAAAGATGAAGAAAAGGAACTTTTAACATTCTTTAAAGAATGTTTAGGCATAAAAAGATCTCCTTTAAAGAACTTATTACTATACAAAGAAGATGCAATTACTAGTA
This sequence comes from uncultured Romboutsia sp., assembly GCA_937880075.1. GTDB lineage: Bacteria > Bacillota > Clostridia > Peptostreptococcales > Peptostreptococcaceae > Romboutsia. Next base: position 47,887 of record CALFLM010000024.1, read on the forward strand.
AAAAATTAGCGACTATAAAAACGGATATAGAAGAAATACAAAATATAAAGTTAGATAGTTTATCGTTAAATATAGATAATGAAAAGATGCATGAAATATTTATGAATCTAGGAATGGTAAGTTTAGTTAAATAAATTTATCATAAATAATTTGGAGGAAATAAAAATGACTTATAAATTTGAGGCAATAATACAACAAGTTGAGAATAAAGATGCAACTTTTATAGAAATACCTTTTGATGTAGAAAAAGAATTCGGTGCAAAAAGAGTAAAGGTAAAAGCTAAGTTCGATAATGTAGATTATAGAGGGTCTATAGTAAGAATGGGTATGCCATGTTTTATGATAGGACTTACAAAGGAAATAAGAAAGAAAATAGGTAAAGGTATAGGAGATACAGTATCTGTAGAAATAGAAAAAGATGAAGAAGAACGTATTATTGAAATGCCTATAGAATTTGAAAGTATGATTAATGGAAATAATAATGCTAAAGAGTTTTATGACAGTCTATCATACTCTCAAAAGAAAAAGTATATAACTTGGATAACATCAGCTAAAAAGAAAGAAACTAAAATAAAGAGAATGAATGAGGCTTTGTTAAAACTAGAAGGTAAAGTGAAATTATAATATAAAAAACATAACTGCCGTTATATCAGTACATTTTAATCTGTTATAACGTCATATGTTGAGGTTAAGTACAGAGATTAACGTTAAAAATGAAAGGACACAAAAATGTACTCAAATTTAATAGAAGATATAATAAGATCTCATACAGATAAAAATAAATTTAATACAGGATTTTCTTTCTATAAAAGAAACTTAGTTATAAATGATTACTCGAAAGTAGATAAAGATAATATAACTTTTTATGCAACTGTAATAGATGAAAATCATAGAAATAACTACACAGCAATAATAAGTATAAATACAAAAACAAGAGTAATATCAAATATGAGTTGTGATTGTCACAGTTTATTATCAAATACTAAACCTCAAATATGTAGTCATATAGTAGCTACAGTATTAAATGGATTAGAGAATTTAAATAAAGAAACTAATGATGAATATAGTGATGAAAATATAACTATAAATCCTAATATAACAATAGATATATATCAATCAAGAAATGGATATATGAGTATGAAGCTGGATATAGATGGAGTAGATTCAAATGAATATAGAGATATATTTAGCTCATATAAAAATAATAATAGATTGTATAGAATGAAAAATGGAGCTTATCTAGACTTAAAAGATAAGGACTTAGAACAAGCATTTAAATTAATAGATATATTAAATATATACAGTGAATTTGATAATATGAAAATACCAAATAACAAAGCTATCTATTTAGAAAAGCTTATAGAAGATGAAGATTTAAGCTTTGTAAATGGTAGTAAATATGTATCTAATGTAGTTAAGAAATTTAAAAAAGTTAAAAGTGAAAACTATCAACTTCCAAAAGATTTAAATGTAACTCTTAGAGATTATCAAGTAAGTGGATTTGAGTTTTTTAAAACTCTATCAGATTATCAGTTTGGAGGAATACTAGCTGATGAAATGGGTCTAGGTAAGACTATACAAACAATAGCTTTTTTATTATCTAATAAAGATAAAAAGAGTATAGTAATAACGCCAACAGCCCTTATATATAATTGGAAAAGTGAATTAGAAAAATTTGCTCCAACATTAAAAGTTGGTATTTTACATGCAGTAAAAAGTGAAAGAGAAAAGATATTAGATAATATAGACAACTATGATGTTATATTAACAACTTATACAACTTATAAGAATGATATAGATAAGTATAAAAATATAAACTTTGATTATTGTATTATAGATGAAGCTCAAAATATTAAAAATCCAGACGCAATTATTACAAAAGCTATAAAAAATGTAAATGCTAAAGTTAGATTTGCATTAACTGGAACACCTATAGAAAATAACCTAATGGAGCTTTGGTCGATATTTGACTTTATAATGCCAGGATACTTATATAATAAATCAAAGTTTAAAAATATATTTGTAAGTAATGATAAAAATATTATAGAGCTTAAAAATCTTATAAAACCGTTTATCCTAAGAAGAACTAAAAAAGAAGTTATAACAGAATTACCAGATAAAATAGAGCAAAAGATTATAATAGATTTAGAAAAAGAGCATAAAAGAGCATATAAAGGATATGTAAACCTTATAACTAGAAAAATAAAAGAAAACAATCAAGATAATATAACTGTATTTTCATATTTAACAAAATTAAGACAATTATGTTTATCACCAGAGCTTATGGTCAAAAACTACCAAGGTAGAAACTCTAAGCTAGATGTTTTAATTAATATTATAAATGATTCAAGTAACGAAAAGATATTAGTATTTTCTCAATTTACAAAAGTACTAGAGGTTATAGGTAAAAGATTGAATGAAGAAAATATATCATATAGCTATTTAGATGGTAAAACTAGTGCAAAGGATAGATTAAAGTTAGTTAAAGAGTTTAATATAAATAATAATAAAGTATTCTTAATATCTTTAAAAGCTGGTGGAACAGGTTTAAACTTAACGAGTGCAAATATAGTAGTTCATTTTGATCCATGGTGGAATCCAGCTGTTGAAGATCAAGCAAGTGATAGAGCTCATAGAATAGGTCAAAAGAGTGTAGTTAATGTAATAAAGCTTATAGCAAAAGATACAGCAGAGGAAAGAGTAATAAATTTACAAGAAGCTAAAAAAGAGCTTATAGAAGATGTTATTAATGGAAACTTAGATAATAGCGCTACACTAAAGAATTTATCTAAATATGACATAATAGATTTATTTATGAATTAAAATATAATATATATTCTAATAATGATTCTACATTATAAAATACTTTTATTATTTATGGTACTTTTTAACAATATAAAATAATAATTTTACTTAATGAAGTATTTTAATTAAAACACATATATTTATAGATTATTCTAAATACTATACATTATTAAAATAAAA
>CALFLM010000025.1 GCA_937880075.1 uncultured Romboutsia sp.
ATAAATTAACCTACTGTTTAATTTTCAAAGTTCATTTCACAACTTCTTAAGTTTAACAAATTTGTTTTTATTTGTCAACTTATTTTTTAAGTTGTTTATTTTCGTTTTAACCTTTTCTCAAGGACAAGTAATACTATATCATCTAAAATTAATATAGTCAATACATTTTTTAATTTTTTTATTTATTTTAAATATAAATGCAGTAAAGTACTTCACATGTTCTGCTTTATCATTGATTAATAAAACTATTTGTTGTATTTATAATTTTATATTTTATTCATAATGATAAATTATCAATATAAGTTCAACACTTTATATTATGTTTATGTTACAGCGAAGACCACTATAAGTATTTTATATCCTAAACACTTGTGAGGTATATTATTTATTGTATTTAATAAAACATCAAGCTCATTTTGAGTTATAGTAGAAAAATAAAATCTTTTAGGATAAAACTCTCTTAATGATTCGTTAGTGTTCTCATTAGTACGTCTTTTCTAAGAAGCATAAAAATCTGCGAAATAAACATGTATTTTTAATCTCATTATAACTAGCAAATTCTTTACCTCTATTAGCTGTAAATATTTTAACTAATTTGTTTGAAATAGACTAAAATGCTTTGAAGCAATATAAGTTAAATGTTGCTGATTTTCTATTATCCATAACCTGAGCTATTAAGTATCTGCTTTTCTTTCTACAAAAGTTTAAAGACAAGCTTTTGATTTTCCTCGACTAGATACAACAGTGTCTAATTCCCAATATCCTAAACTTTCTCTTTTCATAATCTCTTTTGGTATATTTTTTAGACATTTTAAGTATTCAATTAATATGTTAATTCATCGTACTCTAATTATGTAATAAAAAACATGACACCTGTATAATTCAGGTGTCATGTTTTTTATTAGATCATCTACTTTGTTTAGTGTTATTTATTTTAGTACTAACTACATTTTAAAGTAACCAATATTTTCTATAATTATCTATTGTAGTAGTAATAAATTCATTATTTATTAAATTTATATTTTTGCTAACATCTTCGTCAGTATTAACATCCGTAGGTAATTTTTCTAACCCATCTACTATGTTATCTTCTTCATTTATGTCTTCATTAACTTCTTCATTATCAGAATAAGTAACACTTCCAAAAATAGATGTAGTAAAATCATTAGTCTTATTTTTAAATTGTTTGAATATATTAACCCTTACATTTCCAGATGCTTTCTTTTGATTGTAATCATCAGACTTATACGCATTAATAAATTGTTGTTTTATATTTTCTTTATCTAAAAATGCTAATCCTTCTGAATTTAACTTATCATATCTTCTTTTATATAAATCTTTTTTCCATTCCTCAAAATCAAAATTAGTAGTATTATATATAGCATTTAATACGTCTTGGTCATTATTCTTATTATGCTTATTACTCATATACCCTTCTACGCCGTCAGTCCAACCTTTTTCAGCTAGTAACTCCATAGCCATTCTCTTTAAAGATCTATTATCTGGTCTTTTGTTAGGTACAAATCCATGGTAGTAACTTGTATCTAATACACTAGCACCATTATAATCATTAGGTTTTATATCCTTACCAACAAGAGATCGTTCTATGACAATTCTATTTTCAACAAAATCTTCATAAGTTCTTAAATTCATTGCCCTAATCTCATCAGCAGATAATCTTCTCATATGTGCATGATCTAGGCTTCTTTGGTTTTCAGGCTTACTATATTCTGATGACTTACCATACTCATATTTATGCAATATTTTTGATTGTTCCTCAGGTGTAAGTGATAATACAGCTTCTACCTCTATTAAATCTAAAACATAAAGAGCATCCATTACACCATACATATATGATTGTAATTCTTCTTTAGTATCAACTCTATCTGGAGATGCATTTCTAACGCCACTTTTTCCTTGTGTTCTATATACTCCCCAGTTCCATCCAATATAGTATTCATCTCTAATGAAAGGACTTGTAGTTTCTTCTTCTTCTTGAAAAAATCCTGTTGCAAAATCTTCTGCCCAAAGTCCATTTCTTCTTCCATATCCACCTAAATAGATTCCGTCCATATTGTGAGCATTCTCATGAGTCCATATATTATATGAGTTCCCAGTATCTAATTGAATAGCACTCATAAATCTAACCATATTACCATTAGCAAAAGCTCCACTTATCGGTTGAGATTTCGGATGTGTAAGTATTCTTAATGACTTATACACTTTGTTTACACCTTGATCTTTAGTATCACGAAGGTTTATCCAAGATTGACCATAACGTAGAGTATCCCATGATGGTAATTTAAATATATTCTTCTCTATATTATTACTTACACCAATTATAGAGTCAAAATATCTTGAGTACAACTTAGATACATCATTTAAAGTCTTTTCAAATGTTGCATCATCCACTTGATAAAGAGATCTAACTCCTATAGATATTGGTCCAACGGTAGATATAAGATAAATACTCTTATCCTTAATTGTAAGCACTGGCAATAACATTGATCCATCTGAGAACTGACGATTTGAGGAAAGAGCATTCCACGCTCTATATTCAATATTAGGATTTACTTTACTTTGTACTTCTACAAGGTAACCAGGGAAATTATTAGTAAACCAATCTCTTGGATCATCTGTTCCATCAAATATTTTTATAGCGCTAGCAACAAATTCATTTACTTTGTTATAACCCAAAATATTGCCAAGGTATTGGCTATAGAATGTCCCTGTTTTATCACTTTTTAGATGTTCTCTATTAACTGATTTAAAAACATTTATTATTTTTCTCGTATCACAATTTCCAAAAACTTCTGGATATGAATATAATACTTCACTTAACTTTATATCACCAATATCAATATCATACCATTTGTCTATATATGTTTTTGATAAAAGCACTGTTGCAATTTGATTTTCAAATTCTTCTTTTATCTTATTATTTATTAATGCATTATCTGAAGTTATGTTCCATCCATCTACTGATGAAAGTATACTATATAGATTATCTAACGTTTTTTTCTTTAATTCGTTATATGTGTCATCCAATAGGTACCAATCTAGTTTATAGAATGTAGGATCACCATTTACAGTATATGCATTATCTTGCTCATATCTTTTAACAGTTTTTTCTAAAACATTATCAAATGTCATATTATCTATTAAATCTTTTAATTCACTTACTATGCTTTCATCAACTTTAGTAACAAATTTATTTGGTGAATATATTACATCAAGACCTTCGATTTTATAATCCACTAATGAACTATCTTCTCTAAACCTATCTAAGTTAACATTAAATTCACTTCTAGTTTTATCTTTATATATTACCATTATTTTATTAATATCATTATAACTTTCAGTTGTTAAATTAAGCTGAATATCTTTGTTCTTTAACGGTATAATAGACTTTATAATCTTAGTATTTAGTTCATGATTTTGGTCTATCTTATTTCCATATTTAACTAAATATTCACTTTCATAGTGAGGCATTAATTTATACATATTGTGATATGCTACAAGCTTATCTTGGTCAAACTCATCCATCTTTGATATTCTTTCAATATTTGGAATGTGTAACTCTTTATCTTGAATTATACTTTGAATATTTTTAATATTATTATTGTTTCTAGCCTTACTTATAGTTTTTCCATCTGAATTCCTATAAGTCTTATTTCCTCTAGGATCATTATTTTTTAGAGTTGGATAATTTCCTGAAGAAACTCCATCTAAGTCCCAAATATTTTCATCCCATTTAAGAGTATTAATATAGAAACTCTTATCTTCTTTGTTAGCTTTTGTTGCTACATTGATTCCAGCTGGTTTATTTTGTAAATCAAGAACACTTATTCCAGTAGCCTCTTCATATTCATAATCATTAGTATGCCTATTTAGATATGCTTTATCACCATCTAATTTTAACCCATTTATTACATTACCAAAAGAAATACTATTTCTACTTGTTCCATAAATATGAGTTGAACCTAATAATCCACCAACTTGTTTATTTGAATTTTTAGACTCTATATTAACTCCTGAAAAAGAAGATACCATATTTCCATTCGACATATCTCCTACAAGTCCACCAACCTTTTCATGAGTAGTGGGAGGTGAAACTACTATTGTTCCTAATGCATAAGAGTTTTTTATTTCTCCTCCAGATTCTTTCTTTCCTATAAGTCCACCAGTTTTAGCACTACCTACATTAATGTTTACATCAGCTGATACACTATCTAATGTACAATTTTTATCTAGTCCTATTATTCCACCAACAATAGTATTTCCAGATATTTTACCATTCACATGAACATCTTCTATTCTACTACTATCAGCCAAATTAGCTAATGCCCCTGTTTGTGATGATCCAGTATTTATATTTACATTATCAATAATTAAATGTTTAATAGTTGCATTTTTCATACTGTTAAAGAATGGTATTTTTAAATTGTATATCTTATGCCCATTTCCATTTAATGTGCCTCTGAATTCATCAGTAATAATAGCACTACCATTTGTATAATATCCTGCATCAATATCTTTATTTAAATTAATTGTTCCACTTAGATTTTTAGATATTACTGCCTTTAATCCTTGTATATTTTGAATTGATACGTTATTATTTGAATCTTTAAAATTATACTTAAACTTAAATCCTTCTGATATATTACCTTTTTCATCAAATTGCACTAAGTTTGGATAATCAACTGTAAATTCAAGTTCATTGTTAATAAACTCATAACTTTTTAATGGTGCCATTAATACTGGCATATCTTTTTGCTTTATTTCAACAAAATACTTTGTTATATCTAAAGGTTGTGACAAATCTACTAAATCAACAACTTGCGTATTTCCATTTTCCTCTTTATAAAGTTGTATACCTTGTATATCTTTTAATTCTATTCGCTTTTTAGTAGTAGATACATTTTGAACTAAAAGTTCAACATCTGAAACTTCATTTTCATTACTAGTTATAGTATTTGTATCTAAGTCCATACTTGCTAATAATTTAAATGTATGCGTTTTATTAGATTCTACATCAAATTCTACAGAATTTAAGTTACTTGCCGGAGTTATTTTTTTACTTTCTATTAAAGTTCCATCTAAATTATAAATTTCACCTCTAAGTTCCGTTATTGAATCTTCAGTATCATTTAAATTAAATTTAATGTTGATTTTACCATCTTCACCTAGATCTTCATATGATATAATCTCTGCACTCGCCTGTTGCTTTAGAACCTCTACCGTCAACGTTTTATCAACATTAATTAAAGTACCATCATCCATCCTAATTTTAGAAATATTATAACTCTTAACTCCTGGAGTATTTTCTGATGTCATTGATATTGTGTAATTTTCATCTTTTGAAAAGAAATTTTTCATTTTTGCTTTTTCTAAATTATATTCAACATCATTAATAGTTACTTTTTTAGCTGATACATACTTTTTAGATATTTCTAAGCCTAAGTCAATTACAAATTCTGAATTTCTATTCAAGTATACTTTCTGTGGCGCAAAATTATTAACTTTTGCTTTAACAGTTGTTTTTTCTACATTTACAGTGAATTCTTTCTCTACTTTCTTTCCTATAGAGTTAGTAACACTTGCTATGACTTTATACTCTCCTGGAACATGTATATTAACATTTGTGTCATCTATCTCAACTTCAGATGTAATATCATTTCCATCCTTATCAAGGGCTCTAATAGATAAATCCTCTTTTGCATTTAAAAATTGTCCTTCAAGAATAGTAACATTTTCTCCTTCTATTACTGTTTTCTTTGTACTTGCTTTTTCATTTAACAATTCCTTATTTGTTATTTCATTTAAGTTATTAGATTTATTTGAATCTAAGTCCATATCTGCAAATACTTTAAATGTATACGTATTATTTCCTGGTACGTTTTCAAATTCTACTTCATTTTTATCACTTACTTTAAGTTTTTTACTTTGTAACTCTGTTCCTTGTGAATCATAAAGTACACCTCTTATTTGAGTTACAGCAGAATCTTTGTCATCTAAATTAAATCCTACCTTTAATTTGTCAGATTCCCCTAAGTCTTCAAAAGTAAAATTACTCGCTCTTGCCTCATCTTTTAGTACATCTACCTTCAATGTTTTATCAACTTGAATTAAAGTACCGTCATTCATTCTAATTTTAGAAATATTATAATTCTTAACTCCTGAAGTATTTTCTGATGTCATTGCTATTGTATAGTTTTCATCTTTCGAGAAGAAATTTCCTCTCTTTGTCTGTACTAAAGGATATTCAATACCATTAATAGTTGCACTTTCTGCCGATACGTTCTTTTTAGATATTTCTAAACCTAAGTCAATTACAAAGTCTGAGTTTTTATTTAAGTATGTAGACTTTGTATCAAATTTATTAATATTTGCTTTAACAATTGTTTTTTCTACATTTACAGTAAATTCTTTCTCTACTTTCTTTCCTATAGAGTTAGTAACACTTGCTATGACTTTATACTCTCCTGGAACATGTATATTAACATTTGTGTCATCTATCTCAACTTCAGATGTAATATCATTTCCATCCTTATCAAGGGCTCTAATAGATAAATCCTCTTTTGCATTTAAAAATTGTCCTTCAAGAATAGTAACATTTTCTCCTTCTATTACTGTTTTCTTTGTACTTGCTTTTTCATTTAACAATTCCTTATTTGTTATTTCATTTAAGTTATTAGATTTATTTGAATCTAAGTCCATATCTGCAAATACTTTAAATGTATACGTATTATTTCCTGGTACGTTTTCAAATTCTACTTCATTTTTATCACTTACTTTAAGTTTTTTACTTTGTAACTCTGTTCCTTGTGAATCATAAAGTACACCTCTTATTTGAGTTACAGCAGAATCTTTGTCATCTAAATTAAATCCTACCTTTAATTTGTCAGATTCTCCTAAATCTTCAAAAGTAAAATTATTCACTCTTGCCTCATCTCTTAGTACATCTACGCTTACATTTCCTTCAACATCAAATTCACTTTTGTCGCTCATCTTAACTTTAGTAATTTTGTAATTATTAACTCCAGCTATATCTCCTGAATTCATCTCAATTGTATACTTTTCAGTTTTTGATAATATATTCTTATCTTTAACTTTAGATACAGGATACTCATTATCATTAATAATTACACTTTCAACAGAAACTTTATCATTTGATGTCTCTAATTCTAAATCAATGTTAAATGTCTCTTTTTTTTCTAGGTATTTTTTTTGTACTGTAAATTCTTTTAAAGTTACATTTGTTTTAGTTTCTTTTACTACAACCCTAAATACTTTTCGTGCTATGATATCTCCATTACTATCCATAACAAAAGCTCTAACTTTGTATATTCCTGGAACATCTAAGTTAACTTCACTATAGTCTACTTCCACCTTATTATTAACAACATCAATATTATTTTCCCCAAATACCTTAGTAACCAATTCAACTAAGTTATCTAATGAGCTATTTTCATCAATATCTACACTATGAATTTCTGATTCCGTTTCATTTTCAGTAAATTCATTTAAATTATTTCCATCTAAACTATCATCTGAGTCTCCCGGTTTTGTTGTACCTGAGCTTACATTTGAACCTTCCGGTTTTGTTGCACCTGAGCTTACATTTGAGCCCACTGGCTTAGAATGTGATACATTTTCTGAGTTAGATATATTATTAGTATTGTCTTCTAATGAAGAATTTGAATTACTCTCACTTTTTCCAGTATCAGATTTTTCTATATGACTAGATTTATTATTTAAAACCTCATTAGTATCCTTTGTAGCAGTATTATATATAACCACACCAGTAGCAACAGCTACAACTGTAGCCGTTGATGATATTAAAGGCGTAATAATTTTCTTTTTATGCTTACATTTTTCATTCGTGCTCATATATTATCACCTCTTTCTCTATATTTTTACAACTTTATCAGCCTAACTACTTAATACAACTTATATTTAATAAAATAATAACATAAACTTACATAAACTTACATAAATTTAATTAAAAATAGTTTAAAATGTATATATGTTCTAATAATAATTCTGCATTATAAAATAATTTTATTGTTTATTATATTTTTGAACAATACAAAATAATAAC
>CALFLM010000026.1 GCA_937880075.1 uncultured Romboutsia sp.
CTAATAATTCAGCAAATTTAGCAGCATGTTCTGCTTCTTCAAATGCTATTCTCTTGTAAGCTTCTGCAACTTCTGGGTATCCTTCTCTATCAGCTTGTCTACTCATTGCTAAGTACATTCCTACTTCTGTACATTCTCCAACGAAGTTTGCTCTTAATCCTTCTAATATTTCTTCATCTACACCTTTAGCTACACCTATTCTGTGCTCGTCAGCCCACTTCATTTCACCTTTCATTTCTTCGAACTTGTCAGCTCCAACCTTACATACTGGACATACTTCTGGAGCAGTTTCTCCCTCATGTATATATCCACATACTACACATACAAATTTTTTCATAATATTTCCCTCCTAATAAATAATAAATTTAATTTGATATATTTCATATATACCAATTAAAATACATCTTAAACAATAAATATTAATTTTTTAAATTTACAAACATATTTTAGCATATTTTTCTATTTATTATCAATGCTTTATTTTTACTACTTATTTTTAGTTTTTTACTTAAAACTATAATAAAAATTTTTTATAGCTTAATTATTCTATTTTTTAATCTAAAATAAAAGAGCATGCTTACTTATATTTATCTAGCATGCTCTTTTTTGTTAAGTTAGTTAATATAACTTACTCTTACATTTTCAATTTTTTTATTACTAACCTTTACAACTTCTATATTAATATTATCTACGTTTATTTCTACTTTTTCATTAGATTTAGGTATTTCTCCTAATTGGTTTATTAGGTAACCATTTAAAGTGTTATACTCACATTCTTCTAACCCTAAATTAAAAGCTTCATTAAATTCATCAATCTCTATACTACAATCAACTATAAACATACTTTCATTAATCTTTACAATATTATTATTTTCTTTGTCGTACTCATCCTCAATATCTCCAACAATTTCTTCTACTAAATCTTCCATTGTGACTATACCACAAAATCCACCATACTCATCTATAAGTATAGCCATGTGTATTTTGTTACTTTGTAAAATTTTAAATAATTCATTAGTTTTTTTACTTGTTGGAACAAAATATGGTTTATGCATTATTTCTTCTAAGTTAATATTCTCAAACCCTCTATCTTTTGCCTGTATAAGTATGTCTCTAACATGTACTATTCCTATTATATTATCGATATTATCTTTGTATACAGGTATTCTTGAATAGTTAGAGTTTAAAAGTTTATCTATATTTTCTTTAATATCGTCATCTATGTTTATTGAAAAAGTATCTTTTCTAGAAGTCATAATATCTTTTGACCTTGTATCATTGAATTTAAAAATACTTTCTATCATATTTTTTTCATAAGTCTGTATTACGCCTTCTTCTTCAGATTTACATATTAACGACTTTATATACTCTTCAGATACTTTACCATTTTCTTCTTCTAATCTATATTTTTTTAATATATTAGATTTAATAAATGTACTAATCTTAAAAAATGGTCTAAGTAATATTGAAATTATTTTCTTTTGAATTATTAGTAAAAATATTAATATTGGTTGATTTGAGTGCCTATGGGAATCAGATTCCATACTAATTTTTTACCTCCTTTTTCTTACTAGATATTATGATATTAACACAGCAAATGTGAGATTACAATCAATAATTAACCACTTATTTTTCAACTATTTTTAATCATTAACAATTACATTTTGTCAGTTTATTGTCAGTAAATTTTATTTTTTAATAGTTATCAATATTTTTAATACCATATATATTTTAGTTTACTAAAAAGAGAATATATATCTGAAATTATTCAATTTTATTCAAAAATATAAGAGTTGTAGTATGACTACTTTTGTATGCTAGTTTAGAAGGAATCATTTAAGTAAATGTTTCAAAACTAAGGCTCTTATGGAAGATATGAAAAAATGCAATATGGAATTTATCATATAAATATAATCATATTTCTATAAAATGATAACTTTATCGCTAAAATAAAAAGATTAGTATTTGATTAAAATTTACAAATACTAATCTCTATTGAATATTATTTTTGAAATGACTTACTTTATTTATAAAATAGTTTTTAACTAGCACAACATATTATATTAACTATAGATAATATTTTCTGATATATAAACTACTATTGACTTAATAAATCTATTCCATTAAAAAAATTATACGTTATCTTTTTTATTTGAAAATATAATTTTAAATTCTGTATATTCCTCATTACTAATTACATATATTTTTCCATTTTTATTTTCTACAATTTCTTTAACTATATGTAAACCATATCCATGGCTTCCATCTTTATCATTCTTTGTAGTAAACCCTCTATCAAATATACTATCTATTATCCTTGGGTCTATCTTAGGTCCATTATTTTTAATACTTATGTATGCTCTGTTAAATATTTTATATGTTTTTACAATTATTAATCCTTTACCTTTTAACTCTGTAATTGCATTACGTAAAATATTAGATAATATTTTATGTATTTCATACTCACTAATATCAAGCGTATCAATATTAAATCCTTCATCTATAACTATATGTATATCTTCTAAATCTAATGATTCAACTACAGTAGATATAATAGAATCTCTATTGGTAATATATTTGACACATGACGATACTTCAGTATTTCCATTTATTATATTTTTTAACATTTCTCCCAACCTATCATATTGTTTCATTATATATAAACCATTAATATATGATATTTGAGATCCATAGTCATGCTTTATTTTTTTCAACTCATTATTTTTATCAATTAATAAGTTATTCAACATATTAATTTCATCATATTTCTTATCCATACTACTTCTATAAACTGAAACACCTATTATAAATACTACAATCATAAGTATTAGTAAATTATTTAGAAATACATTAGCCCATCCATTTAATGTCATAGAAATACTTAATAGAAAATCCATTGATATTACTAGGATAAAAACAATTCCAAGTGATGTTCTCCTTTTAGTAAGATTTTCATATACTATTTTTATAAGATCTTTATTTTTTATAATAAGTAACTCTAAAGTCATAGCTGGAATATATATTCCTATTAATCTAGATACTTCTATATCATGAATTATATTGCTTATTATAGGCCAGAATATACTAGTAACTAAAATAGCTACAATTTGTACTAACAAATATGCTATAGAGTAAGCTACTAATGCTTTTTTATATACACTCCTGTATGTTATCCATATAATAATTAGACTAATTATTGTTATCGAAGTAGCAGTCATGTTACTGTTTTTAAATATATTTGTAGCTAAAATACATGTTACAAATATACTTATACTACTTATAATTAAATACTTCTTTCCAACTTTATTATCTATATCCTTATTAGTAAGCAAAAAATAATATGGAAGGTAAGTCATTACAAAAACTTGTATAATAGTGTTTAATAAATCAATATAAAAAATCATTATTAATTATCTTTTTTCTTTTAAAGATTTAGGCATATCCTCTACTCCTATTGCTGCTACAGATGCTGCTCCTCCACCTATTATAAGTACTGACATCATAGCCATTAAGCCTCCAATTAATTTTTTCATTATTGTACCTCCTTATGTTTTTTTGAGTTGAACATTAAGCAAACATTAATTGTTAATGTCCATATTATTATATTACTATAAAATCTATATTTAATTATAAATATAGAAATAATAGATAAAATTATAGAATTAACTAATGCTATTGTATTATTTTTCTTGATTAAACTTGATTTTGTTATAGGCATACACCTATTTATTATAGGTGCTTGGTGATATATGCTAAATATATTTACAATACTTATCAATATAGTGCTTACAAGATTTAAATCGCTATTTTTTGCTATTAGTATAATTAAACAACATAATGTTGTAGTAGCAATTAAACACCTCTTTTGTGATGTCTCATGATATCCTCCTGTAAATGGTTTTACACATACCATAGTAAACATAATTAAAACTATCTCTTTTAAGTATCCAAATATAGAAAACATAATTATTATAGTTATAATTTTGAGTGCTTCATACATCATAAGTCTCATAACATACTGTATCTCTTCTGTTTTATCCTGTGTAAAGTTATTATATTTGCATATATCTTCCACAAAACAATCTAATTTTTTTCTCAACATTCGTTATTATTCTCCATAAAAAATTTAATACTTCTATATTTTACCATATATTTCTATTTTTTTCCACTTTTTGCTAAAAAAATAATTCATATAATAAATCTGTTCTATTTTTCTTTTAATGAAAATTTTTTCCTAGGTTAATCTACCAGTCTTGTATTTACGAGTATCTGTAAGTTTTAAGTTCCTCCATTTTTGAAGGCTATACACAATAATTTTATACAAAAGTACCCTATATAGTAGACTTTTTATTAGTTGTCTACTATATAGGGTACTTTTTGATTTGTCCACGCTATTAAATTCTAGTACTTTCTAACCTTTTTACAATACACTTATCAACACTGCCCCTTTTGATGTATATGTACCCATAACTGAGCCTATATCTGATATCATAATATTTTCAAAGTTATGCTTTTTAAGCATCATTTCTTTTACTTTAAGTGCTTTATCTAAACAATTTGCATGTGCTATAGCTAATAACTTTACTTCACCTTCTTTAATTGAAGAGCATACATTTTCAACTACTTTTTTCATTGAATTATTATCTCCTCTAGCCTTATCCAAAGGCTTAACCTCACCGTTTCCTATTTTTACTATAACTTTAAAGTTTAAAGCATCTATAAGTTTACCCGCTATAGGATTGACTCTTCCACCTTTTATAGCATTTTCTAAAGTTTCTAGTGATCCATAAAATACTACATCTTTCTTTATAGATTCTATAATCTTTACTATTTCATCTAAACTTTTTCCTTCTTTAGCTAATTGTGCTGCTTTAACTATTAAAAGCGCTTGACCTACAGAACCTGTTTCTGTATCTATAACTGCAACTTTTTTATTTGGGTATTCTTCCTCAAACATGTTTTTAGCAAGCACCGCTGTTGAATATGTACCTGATAACTTAGAAGCTAAAGTTATAACTAATATCTCATCTTCTTCACCTTCATAGCTTATCATAAATCTTTCTGGAGAAGGACAAGAAGTCTTTGGAAGAACTGGTGAATTAGCCATCATTTTATAAAATTCAGCTTTTTCTATCTCCCCATCTGCATACATATCATCTCCAAAAGCTACGTTAAGAGGTACTATTTCTATATTATATTTTTCAGCTATTTCCTTATTTAAATCACAAGAGCTATCTGTTACTATTCTAATCTTTCTCATATATCTCACTCCATTTTACATAATCATATCTTTTCAGTCGGTCAGTTGACCGTTATTTGTTTTCATTGTATACTCAACTTATAATAAAGTCAATAATTAAATTGAATATCTTAATGTATGCATAATTTATCTACTTTTAGTACATATTTACGTTTAAGTTGTCTTTTTTTAATATAAAATTAATATAAAAAATTTTCTTCATTAGCTTTACTTTAGCAATGTATCTGCAAAACATTTCATTTCAACCAAAGATATATCCGTTACTCAAAAGTAATAATTTATATTAACTCGTTGTGCTAGTTAAATTTAGTCATTGAAATTACTAGGGTTGATTATATAAAAGTAAATTATTAAAAAATGCTGTATAACATTTTCAATATATGTAGAGATTAACTAGCACAATAGATTATATTATATCAACTATAATCTTATATAATTAATTGACAATAATATTTACTATATTTATAATTTACTTAGTAAAATGCGAAATGCTAGGATGGTATTTGTATGAAACAAAATAATATGAAAGAAACAATTTTATCAGCAGCTACAGATTTAATAATAAAACAAGGAATAAAAAATACGTCTTTAGCTGATATAGCTAAAGCTTCAAATATAAGTAAAGGTACATTATATTATCATTATTCTTCAAAAAATGATTTAATATGTGCTATTACAAATATGCATTTAGAAGCTATAACAAAAGCAGTATTAGATTGTGTTCATGGCATAGGGTCGGATGATACTTCTGTTAATATGGTAAATCTAATAATGGAAAAAATATCTTCTATAGAAGGTAGAGGAAGAATACATATGTATCTTTTATGTGAAGCTATAACGGAAAATGATACTCTAAGGGAATCAATTAAGGTTAAGTATTTTGAATGGAGAAATACTCTAAAACAAGAAATTTCTAAGACTGTCAAAAATGATAAAAATGCTGAAGCAATTTCATTTTTATTAGTATCTGTAGTTGATGGTCTTGTTGTCCAAGGACTTTTAAAATCTGAAACTGTTCCTTATGAAAATATTGCAAGTTTCTTATTAAAAAGCTGGCTATAAAAATTTATATAATTTCCTTATACGTAAAAAATGGAGGATATCTCTCCTCCATTTTTAATTTATTTTACTCTTCATCTATAGTTTTTATAACCCTACATGGATTTCCAACTGCAATAGTATTATCCTGTATATCCTTAGTTACAACACTGCCAGAACCTATAACAACATTTTTACCTATCTTAACACCAGGATTTATAGTAGTTCCTCCACCTATCCAAGTACCATCTCCTATTTCTATCGCCCTAGCAAATTCAAGCCCTGACTTTCTTTGAGATGTTGATATAGGGTGACCTGCTGTA
>CALFLM010000027.1 GCA_937880075.1 uncultured Romboutsia sp.
GCAATTGAAATAGCAATAAATTTAATTAAAAATGGACTAGATAATGAATTAATTAAGAATACAACTGGATTATCTATAAAAGAAATTAAAGAATTAAGAAATAAAAAATAAGGCTTATATTAGGCCTTATTTTTTATTGTATTTTAAAATTAAATTTTAAGACTAGTTCTTTTAATATTTTTTTATATCATCTACATTCAATTCTAAATTGTTTATAATGATAATTCCCCAAAATTGTATTATCAAAATTATTATTAATATCGTTGACATTTGATTATAAATATCGTAATGTGAAGTTAACTTCATAAAAGTTAGGAGTGATGTTTTTGGAAAATAAATTCATTAACCGTATTTTATTTTCATTGGCAATTGCCATAATGGGTGTAATTGAAATGTTTTTTAATGTATCAACAAACTTTAATTTTGGTTACTTTTATATACTTATAGGTTGTATTATTTTCGTATGTACTATAATTTCCTGCATTAAATACAAAAATAATAAAAATGAACTAGACAAAGAGCTATTAAAAGAATATGACGAAAGAGATGAATTGATAGACGGAAAAGTTGCAAGCTTTACCTTGAAAATTATAATGTATGTAATTCTACTTATAATGTTTCTATCTAATTTTATAATAATTCCAGCTAGTACTGCTTTGTTTGGAGTTTTATTATCTTCTATTGTAGCTGAATTATTATCTAGAAAATATTATAACAACACTATATAACTAGGGGGATTTAATGAGAAACATAGTAAAAGAATTGCGTTTAAAATATGGGGTAACGCAACAAGAATTGGCGGATAAAGTATGTGTATCTTCACGAACAATCATATCTTTAGAAAAGCAAAAATATAATCCATCAGTTCTACTTGCATATAAAATATCTTCAGTTTTTAATTTATCAATTGAAGAAGTATTTATATTTGAAGAAGAAGATAAAGTATAAAAATATATCGGAGGTAATATATCATGATTTTAAAACTATTATTTATATTATTCGGAGTTATTTTAGTATTCTGGGGTATGTATAGAATGAAAAATGATGATGCATTATTTGGTAAAGACCAAATAAGTAAAAATATTGTAAACTTAATATTAACTGGACAATCATCTGGAATAGGCCAGCTATTAAGTGGAATTGTATGGATAATTATAGGGATACTGTCTTTTATAATTAAGTAAAAAAGAGGAATTTTAATCTCCTCTTCTTTTACTTTAAATTAACTACTATATCTAAAAATACAGTTTAGATATAGTAGTTGTCATGTGTTTACTAAAACAGATGATTTCATGTACATATTATAAATTAACACTATTCTCTAAAAACTTATTTAAAGAATACAATTAAAGTAGAACAAAAAACAATGCTTAGAACTCACAAATTCGATTCTAAGCATTGTTTTTTATGAAAGGGAATGACTATCCTCATATAAAGTTTCTGGGTCAATATCTGCTCCATTTGACCACTCAATAGTATCAAAAGATACTTTAACAGTTTTAAATAAATTTTCATCTTTCAATGTTTTAAATACTCCTAGTTCTAAATAAGGAGTCATATCAAATAATCTCTTTTCATTATTTTCAAAAGTTAATATCAACTTGTAATTATCCATTGCTTTAACATCTTTAACTGCTAAATACATATATAATCACCTCTTATTTTAATGGCTCAATTTTAAACGGTAACTCACTATTCATTGCAATATCCCAGTTAGCTATTAATTCCTCTTGATGAAGTTCTGCCCATGCAAGAACTAATCTAAGTTGCTTTTTAGGTAGGCTACCTTCCATTAATTCTAAAGTATTTATATTAATCAGTGCTTTATGATCTTGATAATATGCATGAAAATGTGATGGAGCATGCTCTTTAGGAGCACAGTACATTCTTATTATTATTCCATAAAACATACTTATCGTTGGCATAGTTTTTACCTCTCTTTATATTATTGTTACTTACTATTTTAAATATATATATTACTTTTTACAACTAATCCTTAAAGTGAAATTTAAGGCATAGTCGGAAAAAAATGAAAAATACTTGTAAGTATTGTAACTATGCTATTGTTATTTTCAGAAAATTTAATCATGTTCAAAAAATAGGGTGGTTAATAGATAGATAACTTTATATAGATAAGGGATTAAATAGAATAACTAAATAAAGAGAAAAATCCCAGCAAAACCAATGGTTTTGTGGGTTGGTTACTGCAATCATTTGATTGATTAAAAACATAATAAATTACTTATTCATAATATCATTAATGCCTAATATATCCTTAAACCATTTATCTAAATATAGGTAGGCGGCTTTTATAATATATATCGTCTAGGTTTCTATTTGTAGTTTTTGTAACTATTTAGTTACATTTTTATAAAGGATTTTTTGATTATTTTGTTTAAGTTATATTTTGTTTAAGTTATATATAGATATTATGAAAGAGGATGGTGGAAATATGTTTTTAAAAAAGATTAATAAATCAATTGCTATAGCATTAATAGCCGTAACTGTTTCATTAAATGTAACGAATACAATAAATGCTATGGAAAAAGTACCTACAGCTACAAATCAAAATATGGAACTTACTGAATATGGTTATAATAAAGTACTAGTTGATGATGAAAATCAAAGAGTAGTAGAAACTTTATATGATGGTGAAAGAGCTGTTGCAACTTATGATAAAATTACTAATATTGTAACTATAAATCAAGGGACATTAACAAAATCAGTTGATATGAATGAAGTTAAAGATTTGTCACTAGATTATAATAATACTCCAGAAGCACGTGTTGTTTTTGAAGAAAAAACATTCAGTAACTATGAATATAAATATGATACAAGTAGCACTAAGTGGATTTTAAGAAGACCTAATCCAGATAACTACTTACAAATAAATTCTAAAAGTGTAACAAAAACAAGTTCTAATTCAGCAAATTTGAATAATTTTAAAAATACAGTAGATAAAATAAATGACTTAGAACTTCAATTTATAGGGTCACTTGGATTGAGTGTTCTTTCAGCAGTTCTTACTATTGTATCAAGTGCTGCAGCAGGAGCAGCATTATCATCTCTTGGATATGTTGGAGCATCATATAATTATGGAGTTTCACTAGCACGTAATTTCAAATTAGCACGTACATATTATTTTAGTGTTTAATTTTTGCCAATGAAAGAAGTCTGTTTTATTAAGAAATTTTCATTTGTAAAATTAATTTTAGTATTATTTCCAATTATAGGTGGATATATATTATACCCCTTGAAATTAGAATTTAATTATATTTATTTATCAATAGCCACAATATCTTTAAGTTTTTCAATTGGTATACATACATTAAGTAAATATCCAAATAGATTACGAGAAGTATTTATAATAAATTTATTTTTAACGAATATTGGAGTTTTAATGAAAGTAAAATCAGAATATAATATTCATTCATTTTGCTTTACATTTATTATTCCAATTCTAGTTACATTTGCATATATAGTAGCATTTAAATTTAAAAGTCTAGATATTAATAAATAGTATACGAAATGATTTTAAGTTGATAATATAAAAGCACCTTAGAAGTAGGTGCTTTTATTATGCCTATAGGAGCATCCATCTGCTGTAGCTATAACCATAAAATCGAGCTTCATTAATGAAAAATATAGCAAATCTCCTGATTAAAAAAATGTCAATATTGTAAAATTTATAACTAAAATTTCAACTATTCCTTAAAGATAATTTTAGGATTAGTTATTTTTTTATATATTCAAATTTAGATATTTTGTATAATA
>CALFLM010000028.1 GCA_937880075.1 uncultured Romboutsia sp.
ATACAAAATAATAACTTTATCTAATGAAGTATTTTAATTAAAACATATATAATTAAGTAAATTTGAGGGAGTGAATTAATATGAATGTTGCAATAAAATTAGAAAATATAAATAAATCATATAATGGCACAACTATCTTGAATAATATAAATTTAGAAATAGATAAAGGAAAAACTGTGGGAATTATCGGATCAAATGGTAGTGGTAAATCTGTGCTATTTAAGTTAATATGTGGATTTATACTACCTGATAGCGGAAATACATACATAAGAGGGTTAAGATTAGGTGATCAAATAGATTTTCCCGAAGATGTAGGTGTTTTTATTAATGAACCTGGATATATAAGTATATTTAACGGATTTAAAAATCTAAAATTTCTAGCTAGTATAAATAATAAAATAGATGATAAAAAGATAAAACAGACTATGGAAAAAGTAGGTTTAAATCCAAATAATAAAGCAAAGGTTCAAGATTATTCACTTGGTATGAAGCAAAAACTAGGAATTGCTCAAGCTATAATGGAAAATCAAGATATTTTAGTACTAGATGAACCTTTTAATGCATTAGATTACAAAACTTATGATGATATAAAGAATATCATAAAATCTCTTAAAGATGAGGGCAGAACAATACTACTGACAAGTCACAATTTTGAAGATATTGAACAACTTTGTGATAGTATTTATATTATAGAGAATGGAGAATTAAAACTTGCAACCGTAGAGGTTATTAATAGATATAGAAAAAGATAGCTAATTGCTATCTTTTTTAGTGTTAAAATAGTTTTATATTAGTGAAAATGTTATTATCAATAATTTTATATAATTTAACTCGTTGTACTAGTTAAATATGATTATTGAAAATACTATAATTTAATTGTATACATTTTGATAGTTAAAACCTTTATATAGTAATTTCAATATGATTAGTAAAATAACTAGCACAACAGATTAAATAATTAATTTGCTTTTAAAAATTTAAATTGCTGATTATTACTACCGTGTTTAGTAAATCCTTGTACATTTGAACCATTACTAGGGTCACTATTAGTAACATCCATTACAATATCACCATTATATAAACTTTTTATAATAAAATGTCCATCAGACAATTCTTCAAGTTGCCAATAATTCATATCACTAGCATTAGAATATTTTGCATATACATTATTAGAATTTCCAAACACATCATACACTAGTGAAAGTTTTGGGTTTTCTACACTACGAATTATATAAGCATCTTGTGCAGGATTATATTCAAATTTCCATTTTTGGTTATTTCCATAGTAATTATAGTAAACATTTAGGTTCCAATTAGAATTATCTAAATTAAGTACTTTATTATGGTCTAGCTTAGATGATATTTGCCATTGTCCTTCTAAAAAATTAAGTTTATCACTAGATTTCTTTATTCTAAATTCCTGTCTATTATCACCTCTTGGATTTGCAACACTTATATTAAGACCATTACTATCAAGATTTAATATTTTTGATGGGTTACTTGCATTTACAATTCTATATATTCTATCTGATGATGTATTTTGAACATACCAATATTGATCGTTGCTACTTTGATCTGGATATGTAAAAACATCTGCACCAGATTTTTCATCCCATGATAACAAAGAGCCATCTCTTTGAGACATTATTTTATATGCTCTTTTATTTTTATCATACTTAAAATAGAACTTCTGATTTTTATCTCCATGAAATTGTCGTGTTAATACTGATCTAGTATCTTCAAGTGTTACTAATTTATTAAAGTTACTCGCAGTTTCTATTACATACTCACCATCAGGTATAACTACTTGATGTACATATTGAGCATATAGACCATCCTTTTCTACTCTAAATGATGTATCTCTACCATCTTTTTTGCTAATAAAAGAAGAATAATTAACTTTACTCTGTACAGTACTTACATTACCAGTAATAGTAAATGGATTGTTCTCATAAATTGGTATTATCTGAATACTATCAAGACCATATCTTAAGTTATATGATTCTAATAAAATAGCTAAATCCTTAACATAATCAGCTGCAAAATATGTATACTCAACATAAGCTTTACCTTCTTCATTTAATATTTTTATTGTAAAAGGTTTTTCGAATCTAATATGATCAGGATACTTTGAATAATGAACTGGTTCTCCATTTACAATAGGTCTAAGTTTAACACTATTATCACCAGATTCAACAAAACCAAATTCCTGCCATATAGGATTGTATGCTATGTTATAACTTGCACTGAAACGTATTTTATTCCAATCTAAACCTTTTTCTTGTGCTAAGGCATATTTACTTTTACTAAATATGAAATTTGATAAAATAGTAAAAATAAATACTAAAATTACTAATGATAAAGATTTTAAAAATTTACTCAAGAATTATCCCCCCTTATTTTTAAGTATTAATATTTTAACATGTTTTATTTTATAAATTTGTAAAATATTGCGACTATTATTTATTTATTTAGTATATTTAAAAATATAAGCCGTTTTAAGGTGTATACCAAAGGTTATAGATAAGTTTATAGCCTATGAGCAAGGTTTAAGAAGCGGTGAGCGAAAAAGAGTTTCTAAAGGAATGAGGGATAAATATTGTTATTGGTATAAGAATGAAATATTAATTGATATATTAGAAATTACAAGCAAAGAACAAAAGCATATTAAGAGTATCATAGGTTGAAAAAGAAATAAACGACCAAAAAGTTTAATGAAATGTGTTTTTATAAATATGTGAAAAAGGGGATTTCATATTCATAGATATATTTAAAAACAAAAATATTACTTATGATAGAAATTTGAAAAATATATACTAATATCTAGTTTTATGGTAAAATTTAACAAAAATGAAGAAAAATAATCTATTATAGCATACCATCATTTTGGGGTCTTTATAAATATTTGGATGTGTGTTGATTGTATTATTTACAGAGGATTTATTTAAATCATTAAAAATAGCGTTATAGCTAAATTCAAAAAAGGGAACTAGCTAAATTCATTAAATTTTCAAAGTTTAGAAAGTAGGTTTTGAAAACTTATGATTTAGCTTTAAATAATATTATTAAAAAAATATATATAAGGGGGAATGTAAACTATTTAGGCTGTTTACATATATATCAAATGGTATTTAGTAGTTTAATATTTTTATTCTTGCCATTAACATTAGGTGCTTACTACATATCAAATAGTAAAATGAAAAATTTAATATTGTTAATAGCAAGTTTAATTTTTTATGCATGGGGAGAGCCTGTGTATGTACTTTTAATGTTATTTTCAACACTTGTTGATTATATACATGGATTAAAAGTTGAGAAGTTTATAAATTTAGGTGAAAGGAAAAAAGCATTAAGGGTAGTTATATCATCAGCAATTATAAATTTATTTGTTTTATGCTTTTTTAAATATAGCGACTTTTTAATTGAAAATATTAATAACATATTTAATTTAGATATTGGTTTATTAAATTTACCTTTACCTATAGGAATTTCATTTTATACATTCCAAACAATGTCCTACACTATCGACATATACAAAGGAGATGCCAAGGCTCAAAAGAGTATACTAGACTTTGGAGCATATGTAGCATTATTCCCACAGCTAGTTGCAGGACCTATAGTTAGGTATCAGACCATAGCCACACAAATAAACAAAAGAGAACACTCAATAGAAAAGTTTGCTGATGGTGTAAATAGGTTTGCTTGTGGACTAGCTAAGAAAGTTATACTATCAAATCAATTAGCAGTTATAGCAGATGGAGTATTCTCTAGTAATTTAGCGAATATTTCAATACTAGAAGCATGGTTAGGAATAATTTGTTATACTCTTCAAATATATTTTGATTTTGGTGGATATAGTGATATGGCAATAGGTTTAGGGAAAATGTTTGGATTTGAATTCCTTGAAAACTTTAATTATCCATATATATCACAAACAGTTTCAGAGTTTTGGAGAAGATGGCATATTTCTTTAGGTAGCTGGTTTAGAGATTATGTATACATTCCACTTGGTGGAAGTAGAGTATCTAAACTAAAAAATTATAGAAACTTATTTGTAGTTTGGTTTTTAACTGGTATGTGGCATGGTGCTAGTTGGAACTTTATAATTTGGGGTCTATATTTTGGATTATTTATAGCATTAGAAAAGGCATTTTTAGAAAAATTACTTTATAAAGTACCTAGAGTATTTAGACATGTATATTTACTACTAATTGTAATTATAGGTTGGGTATTCTTTAGAGTTGAAAATATAGATAAAGCATTTGAATTTTTAAAGATTATGTTTGGTTTTGGATCTAATGCTTTAACTAATAATGCATTTACAGTGTATTTAATAGACTATTGGTATATATTACTTGCATCTATAGTATTATCTACACCTATTGTAAAAATATTAAAAAGAGAAGTATTAAAAGTTAATAAAAAAGCATTAGATAATGAATTAGCGTATTTAATTCAAGGATTATCACTAGCTATATATATGTTTGTTGCTATTATAATGCTATGTAGCTCTAGCTATAATCCATTTTTATATTTTAGATTTTAGACTTAAAGGGGAATTTTCATGAATAAAAAGAAAGCTATGTATATAATAATACCATTTTTAAGTATAATTTTTGGTTTCTTTATTTTTAATATTATAACTCCAGATAAAAAATATAGTGTTGCTGAAAATAGAAATCTTGATAAAAAACCAACATTAAAAGATATAAAAGATGGAGAATTTGCTTCTAAATTTGAGAATTACTATAATGATCAGTTCGCTTTTAGGGATGAAATGATTAGTATAAATAAAAAAACAGAAGTTAAACTTAATAAAACAAAAGTAGGGAATTATTATTTAGTTGATGATAACTGGATTTTAGGTATGTTTCCAAAACTTTTAACTGAAAAACAATTAGATGATTATTCAAATGCAATTAATGAACTATCACAAATAAGTGATAGTTTAGGAAAAGATGTTTATTATACAATGACGCCTCATAAGACAAATGTATTAAAACATTTATACCCTAAATACGTTGATAACACAGAAAATATAGATATAAATGAAAGCGAATTTAGAAATAGATTAGAGTCTGATATAATAACATATATTGATATGGATGATTATTTGTTAAATAACTTTAGTCAGGATGAATTAGAAAAGTTATACTTTAAAACAGACCATCACTGGACAAGTATAGGTGCATTTGAAAACTTCAAAATGATGGCTTCAAGGATGGACTTAGGGATATCGCAGGATGAGTTAGATAAACATTTTGCTAGATACAGAGAAACTACTGTGAAAGATAAAAAATTTATAGGTAGTTACAATCAAAACCTAGACATGCTAGTTAAAGAAGAAGAATATGTAAATTATATGTATATAGATAATGCAAAATATACATATGAGTTAAATGGTAAAAAGAAAAAAGAAGAAGAGATTATTGCAACTTCAAGAAATAAAAAAAGCTGGGATTACGGTGGAGCATATATTAGAGGAGCACAGACTAATATATTAAATATTAAAAATGACAAAGCCTTAGTAGATAAAAAGATATTAATATTTAGAGACTCATATCAAGCTCCAACTACATGGCTATTTGCAGATTTATTTAGTGAAGTTGAAATAGTTGACCCAAGAAATATAGATAAAATAGATAAGACATATGAAGAAATAATAAAAGATAGTAATTCTGATATAGTAATGTTTATGTATAATAGCTCTGGATTTGATTCAATGGTTAAGGCTATGATAGACAAAGGAATAAAGTAAAATAAAAGTCATAAGTTTAATACATATTAAGCTTATGACTTTTATTTTTTTGATATAAGGGAAATATAACTACATCATAAGATTATTAAATCAGAGGTGAGGGTACTATGAGAAAATCAAAATCAAAGTTTTTAGCTATAATATCTATATTAACTATTGTTAGTCTTGGTATTTTTTTTAGCCAATATAAAAGTATGTCTAAAAATGAAGTATCTACTTTTAAGGAGAGCAGTGAAAGTAACTTAAAGAAAGATGAAAAAGAAAAGTATATTGTAGGAAATTATTATTTAACTGATAATAACTGGCTATTAGGAAAGTTTTCTAAGATTATACCTGATAATAAAATTAAAGTGTATGCAAATAAGATAAATGATTTGAGTAGTCATGCTACTTCAAAAGGGAAAGATGTCTACTTTGTTTCAACAGCACATAAAACTAATATGTTAAAACATTTATATCCAGATTTTGTAGACAATAAAGAAAATATAGATATAAATAAAGATTTACTAGCATCCAAATTAGATAAAAGATATATTTCATTTATAGACATTGACAAGTATTTTTTAGATAGATTTTCTGAAAAAGAAAGAGAAAAATTTTATTTTAAGGCAGATCACCATTGGAATGGAATTGGAGCATTTGAAGGATTTAAGTTCATTATTAATAATATAGATTTAGGTTTATCAAGTGATGAAATTAATGATTATATGAAAGATTACAAGGTTAAAGTTGTTAAGAATAAAGAGTTTTTAGGAAGTTATAATAGAAAGTTAAACTTTATAGTTAAAGATAAAGAATATGCTAATTATGTATATAGAAAGGGTGAAAAATTTAATTATTTTATTACAGATATGAGCAAAGAACATAAAGTTGATGAACAAAAAATAATGGCTTCATTAAGAAATAAAAAAAGCTGGGATTATGGTGGAGCATATATGAGAGGCACAAATTGTAATGTACTAAAAATAAAAAATAAGAACTCATTAACTAACAAAAGTGTATTAATATTTAGAGATTCTTATCAAGCTCCAATGACATGGTTACTAGCAGATATATTTAGAGAAGTACAAATAATAGACCCTAGATATATTGAAAATATTGATATGACATATGAAGATATGATAACTAATAGCAATTCAGATATAGTTATGTTTATGTATAACAGTTTTGGATTTGAGGGAATGATTCAAGAAATGATTAATAAGGACTTAAAATAAGTAGCTATTTTAGTAGGAAATAAAGAGTATATGTAGAATATTCATAGTAAAGTAATTCACAACGAGGTAGATTAAAATAGATTTATGGGAGGAGATTTTATGGAATTAAAAATAAGTGACTTACCTTTACAATTTGAAAATATAGCTATAGAGATTGGAATAGACAAAGTGAAAGCTTTATTTAAAGAATTTGGGGGAACATCTGTATACTTTCCTACTGAAAAAATGATATACAAAGAAGCACGTGACAGAGAAATTATATCTAATTACAATGGATTTAATCATAAAGAACTAGCAGTTAAGTACAATATGTCTGAAAGTTATATAAGAGCTATTATAAACAAACACAAAAAAAGTGCTTAATATCTTTATTGACATAAGTTAATAGAGAAAGTATTATAAGTACTTAGATACTTATATTCTAGATTTTTGAAATTTTCAACGCTTAAGCGACCTGTCGGCAAATTTTTTATTTTAAAAATTTATAGCAGTTGCTTAAAAAAAGCTACACACCTAATTAATATTTGGGTGTGTAGCTTTTTTACATCTTATTATTAAGTTCACTTATATTTGAGCTTAAAGAATTAATACTTATACTTAAATTTTCTAGTTTTCCTTCAATACGTACAAGTAAATACATAGTCACGATAGCAGGAAAGCCTAAATTAGCCACTAATTGCATTAAATCTAGTTCCAATGACATATTCCTCCAAATAATATTTTAAAATGCTAAGAAAGCCCTTCAAAAGTTTAAGAAGGGCATTTTCTATGTTTGATAAACTAAATATGTATAAGACTAGGCGACATACACATATTTGGTAACACTAAGTTTCATGTGTTACGCTACTACAAAATCAAACTCTGTTGTTTCAGTTTGAACTATTTTTGCTTCTTTTGCACTAACTATATCTTCACCGTTAGGAGCAAAGATATTTTTTTCAACTATAAGGTCCATAACCTCTTTTATTTCTGTTTCAGTAACATCTTCTCTTGGATCTGTTACAAACAAGCTAACCTTTTTTCCACTACCAGTCATAAATGACATCAATAATTTAATTTCTACTCCATCCATTTAAAAAACCTCCTATAAATTAATTAATTTTAAGATAATGTTGTGTTATCTATTTTTGCTATTTCTAATAAGTCATGTTGTTGAAGTGATGCTAAGGCATTTGCTACGTTGTAAACATCAAGATTAGTTGCATCATGTTTTAAGTTTGAGTAAGTTCTTGATTTTACTATTGTTTTTCCATTATCATTTAAGCCACAATCAAATTTAACTTTTAAAGATGATGGATTTTTAGCCTCAACTACACTTGAAGCAAGTCTTTGTTTTTCCATATTATTACCTCCAATTTTTAAGTTTTGATTAATTTAAGTGTATTTTGTTTTACGTACAAAGTCCTAAAATATATTTGAAGATTTTTTTTTATGATTTTATTTAAATGAAAAATAATGATATATAACTAAATATTTAATTTTTGCTTTTTTTGTTGTATAATTATGGAAAATTATGTAAAGTAAAATAAAAAGAGGAGGTTAATTGTTGCAATAAATTTATAAAAATACAATAAATAATTAAGAAATATTTATAAATTTTTAGCAACAACAAATTATTTATGGTGAATATAAAACAAAATTTAGTAGCACAAGGTAAGTATAAGTTAAAATGTCCTTATGAAATGAAGCCTATTGGTATAGCTATACATAATACATATAATGATGCATCTGCTAAAAATGAAATATCATATATGATAAACAATGATAAAAGCACAAGCTTTCACATAGCAGTTGATGACATAGAGGCTATCCAAGGATTACCTTTAGACAGAAATAGTTGGGCTAATGGAGATGGGGCAAGTGGAACAGGAAATAGAAAATATATATCAATAGAAATTTGTTATAGTAAAAGTGGTGGAGAAAGATTTATAAAAGCAGAACAAAACGCAGCCAAAGTTGTTGCACAATTATTAAAAAAGTACAACTTAAATATTGAAAATATAAAAGCACACAGAGATTTTTCTGGAAAGAATTGTCCTCATAGAACTAATATAAATGAGTTTAAAGAGATGGTAAAAAAAGAGTTAGGTGCTACAAACAATACATCTAATACATCAAATTTAAGTACTACAAATAATACACCAGTTAAAGAAAGTAAAAATACTGATACTGGTATATGGAAAAATGGAGATTATTCTGGAAAAAAAGCTATTGTTACTGCTGAATCTGGAATAAATATAAGATACGATAGAGGTTTAGATGCTAAAATTATAGCTAAGGCTCAAAAAGGAACTGTTTTAGTGTGTGAGTATTCTTTAAATGGTTGGGTATCTGTAAGAGGATATAATGGAAATAAAGGGGTTGGATACGTATATACAAAAAATATTAAATTAATATAATATGATTAGTTTATAATTAGTTTATTTTAAGGAGATATAATAAAAAATGAAATTTGGTTATTGTTTTATGTGGACCATTATTTGGGGGATTGGTTTTATCTTTACATATTATGTTTGGATAACACCTGAATTTAATTCATTAAGGATAAAAAATCATTTAATTAGTAAAAGTGGAATGGATTATACAACAAAATCATTTATAAAAGAAGAATTTAAATTCATGTATGTATTTTTAAATTTAAGAATAATAATTTTATCACTTGTTATATCTGGAGTTATAACAGTAGCCCAAGCAGAGGCATCATATGGTAGGCAATTAGAGACATTGCATGATTTAGTAACTATTTTAATACCAGTATCTATTATGTATTTACTATTATCAGGAATAAAAGAAAGTAAAAGCAATGGTATTGAGGATATAGGAGATATGATTATTAAATTAAAATTAACAATATTAAATATCTTCATAGAAAAAGAAAAACAATTATATATAAATTGTATTGATAAAAAAATAAAATATTGGTATAGACTAGAGTTTGAAAAAGATAGTAATCTGTTTGCAGTTTTTATATTAAGATTGTGTAATGAATTTTTTCTAAAAACTCTTAATGAATCTTATGAATTAAGTAATGCAACTTCAGAATCTGAAAAAAATAAAATATATGAATTACATAAAAAAGCATATAAAATAATGTTTGAATATGTAAATGATGATAAATATT
>CALFLM010000029.1 GCA_937880075.1 uncultured Romboutsia sp.
AAGATTATGTAGATTTCATATTAACATATCAAGATAAAAATATAAAATATGATTATGCTTTTGTTCCGTTAGAAAGATCTCCTCTGACAACAGAAGATGGATATGACGGATTGATAGAGCATTTTTTTAAAGGTGAATTAGAAAAAGAAATAAAGGATATGTATGAGATTTTTAGAGATAATGTGATACCGATAGCAAGTGTAGCTGGGGGTGATTTAATTTGTATAGGTGTAAAAGATGAATATAAAGAGAAAATATATTTATGGTGGCATGAAAATGAATGGGACGATGATCCTGATAATATAAGGGCAACATTATTTTTAATAGCAAATAGTTTTAGAGATTTTATATTAAGTTTTGAATATCATGAATGGTAAACTTTATAGGCTCTCTTTGGAGAGCCTAATACATAACAAATTTTAAGATTGCGTTATGAAATGGAAGAGAACAAAAAGCTCATTCAATTCATCTTCAATGAAAATAGAGAAGTCGTTGTAGAACAATCTAATAGCGATATCAAGCGATTAATTCGTAGTTATGACCTCTGAGCAAGCGAATGTGAACCTGAAAAGACTTGGTATCATTACGCCAGCGATGAACAGGGAAGCATAGTATTTATTACAGATGATAATAAAGTCTGCAATAGATATGATTATGATGCCTGGGGTAATCTCACCACCTGCGAAGAAATAATACCAAATAGATTTCTCTACACAGGACAGCAATTTGACCAGATAACTCAGCAATATTATCTAAGGGCAAGGTATTATAATCCAGTAATTGCCAGA
This sequence comes from uncultured Romboutsia sp., assembly GCA_937880075.1. GTDB lineage: Bacteria > Bacillota > Clostridia > Peptostreptococcales > Peptostreptococcaceae > Romboutsia. The sequence goes on from CALFLM010000029.1 coordinate 789, forward strand.
TTTACTCAAGAAGATATCTACCGTGGCGATAGCTTAAATCTCTATACCTACTGTGATAATAACCCTGTAATTTATTATGACCCTAGTGGATATGCTTGTAATCCAAAGCTTAAAAATGTTTATGAGAAACAACAACAAACACTACCTAGCAGAAGAGGTGCATTCAGAGAAGCTAAGAGAGATCTAGGTATTCCTGTTACACAACAACCTTATGCACTAGGAAGAAAGAAGATGTCAGAGCCAGAGTATGCTGGTGGACATGCTATAAAAGATGGAAATGGAAAGATAATAGAGACAAGAGAATATTATTTCAAAAGATATGATCCAAATAAAGATGAATATGAAACAATTATTATACAAGATCATTCTGCTGGTCATACGAAAGGAAATCAAGGTCCACATTTCAATGTTAGACCTATAACCAAAGATCGAAACGGAGATGTAAGTGGAACGAAAAAACATTATCCTTTTAAAAAATAAAATTAAAAATGTTTAATATTAGTAAAGTTTGTACAGTATAATACTTTATAATTATTTTAATATGTAATAATTATAAAGTATTATACTAATAATCATTATTAACAGTTTTTAATAATAAGAGGAGGTTCTTTATGTGGTATGAATTTTTAGCAGATAATGATAAGATTAGTTCTTTTTATAAAAAAATTCCTGAATTAAATAATATATCAATGATAAATATTATTTTTGAAAATAATGGGACAAATATATGTGTCGATTTTCAGATGCCATATCTTCCAGAATTACTTTTAAAAGTTCCCCCAAAAGAAGATAATGTTATTTTTGTGCAAATAAGATTAATAGGTGTGAAAAAAATATATATGAAAACAAAAGGATGTTTTGAAAATATCAATATTTTAATTAAACCATTTGGTGATAATTATAATCTTAAAAGTAAAGATAGTTTGGTTTTAGATATTATTGCCAAGAAAATACGTTTAATTAATATTTTTACTTGTAAACAGGATATAGATAATATCTAAATATTAAAAAGGTAGGTAAGATTATGTGGAATGAATATATGTTTGATAATTATTTTCTAAAGAAATTATATAATAAAATTCCACCATTAGAAAATATTATTATAAGAGATATATCTATTAGAGAAATTTTTGATAGTGAAAACATCTTAAGAATAGAATTTGAAATGCCGAATTTTGTTGATAATGTACCCCAAAAATGGAAAAAACTTAATTATGATGGCATATACATTAAAATACATTTTTATGATATTATGGATATTTTTATAGAAACAAAATCGAATTTTAATTACAGCAATATTGAAATAAAAAAAATAGAAGATATTTATCAAGTTGAAATAAATGGAAAACTTTATTTAAATTTTAAAACAAAAATGAAAGGTTTTATAGAATACATTAAAGGTATGAAGAAATAATTAATAATGAAGGGATTTTAGTAACTAATAAGAACAATGATAAATTATTATGTTTACTACAATAATATCAGAACACGAATATAAGTATAAAATATAAGATGCGATAATAAATATGGGGATTTCGAGTGAGATTAAGTATAAGATATAGGCTCTCTTTTGAGAGCCTGATACATAACAAATTTTAAAATAGAGGAAATTTGCATATAAGTATAGAAAAGAGGTATGAGAATGAGCATGAAAAATCCTTATGAAGTATTGGGTGTTTCGGAAAATGCTACAGATGCGGAAATAAAAAAGGCATATCGAAAGCTCGTTTTGAAGTATCATCCAGACCGAAATAAAAATGATAAGTCCTCTGAACAGAAAATGATGGAGATTAATATGGCATATGGACTTATCAAAAATAAGGAAGCTAGAGATAAGTTCAACAGAGAAAATGTAAAGAAAAATACGTTCTCACAGCAAAAAGCACAACCAAAGCAGACAAAAGCTAAAGAAAAACCAAAAGCCACATCAAAGAAAAATTTTGATATCAATGATATAACACAGGGAGTTAGAAATAATTTTGAACAGTTTTTTGGCTTTAATCCAAATACGGGTGATGTGATACATGAAGAAAAACTTAATCCCAATACGAAAAAGAAGAAAAATCCTTTGGATATGACAGATGTCTTTGAAAGATTTATGGGGTTTAAGAAATAGGCAGGTGATGTAAGTGCAAGAGAAAACTAAAATTGATATAGCAATAATGATTTTATGTGTGGCTGTGATAGTTTTAGGTTATATTGGTTTAGGAAATACACTTGTTGATTTTGTATGTATAATTTTAGCTGCTGTTTGTTTTATAGTTGTAGCTGTTATAAATTTGTGGAATAGATTGAGAGGTATCAAGCGACCTAAAATAAAAAATAATGCTGTATTAAATGATGGAACTATAAGTGAGATTGCACTATTAAATGAGGAAGATAAAATAATAGCCACATGGGATATGTTCGAGAAAATCTCTTTGGTAATAGGCAAGAATATTTTGGAAAAATCTGATAAATAGGCTGATATTATGAAAAATTTAAGATGGATTATCTTTTTATTTTGTATAGCATTACAAATTTTTCTATGGTTGGCTCCTGATACTGATTTTGTCGATGGAATATTCTATGTAAATGATGTTGGTGGAACTGTGGGGAAAAAGCCGTATTGGGAAGTACCGGGATTTTTATATTTATTATGGTTCAGCTTATTGTTTACATTGCCGCGAAATAAATGTATTTTTTTAATTTTATTATCTTTTATTGGAATAGATTTTACGGAAAATCTATACATGTATAATTTGCATATAAATGCAGAACAATATCCGCTACAGGATTTACCAAAACATTTAATTGAAAGTTTTTATTGGTATTATTTAAAAGGCTTGAACACTCAACCCGATGTATATATAGAACGCATATTAAACTTTATAATAGTTGCTACAGTAGTTTCTTTAATAATTTATTTAATTATATTTGGAATAAAAAAAGGATTTAGATTTTTATTCAGAAAAATAAAAAGATGAAAGGAGTTATCAATGGCATTTAGATATATGGTACTGAAAAATGGTTGGCTGATATTTAATTATGGAACAGGAATTGCAAATTTCAGGGCTTCAACAGGAAGACCAGGCATATCTGATCCATCTATTGAAGATATGGGATCAATACTACCAGGCAGATATATTATTATTCCAGCAGAAATAAGTGATATAGATTATCGAAAATATAAAGAAGGAACTTTACAATATGAAAAATTTAAACGAGATTATATTTTAAGAAACTGGGTAGGCGATTGGGGATATTATCGTGTAAAATTACATCCTCAAAAGCTAATGTATCCGAATAGAGACGGTCATCGTTCAGATTTTTTTCTTCATGGTGGGAAAAATCTAGGTTCAGCAGGTTGTATCGATGTCAGTAACCAAGATGCGGAATTATTTTCTTTAATAAAAAGAACTAATACCAATGATGGAACAGATAATATATTAGTTGAAGTTACAGAACATCCTAACAAAGAAGGATGGGAAAATTTAAAATCCGATTCTTTTTTGGAAAATTTACAGACTTGGTGGGAAAATTTATGATGAAAAAAATCAATATAATACGTTCCTTTGCTTTTTGGTTATGTTTTATTTTTCAGATTATTCTTTGGATATATCTAAACATAAATTTAAATATAGGCACATATAATTTAATTAATAAAAACGATGTGCCATTTGACCAATGGGGAAAAGAACTTTATTATTTAATGTGGCTATTGTTATTAATAATGCCTAAATATAAAAGTTTATTTTTAATATTTTTATATGTATTGATTTCTTATAATGATGAAATACTTTATTTATATGTATCTGCTAAAAATATAGATGTCAATGATATATATGTTAAAGATTATATTATATATTCCTTACAATCATATTACTGGTATTTTTTTGAAAGTATAGTACAAAAACCTTTATTTTGTTTTGGTCGAATAATAAAATTTATAATTTTAACATTAATAATGGTTATAGAAATCTATATACCGATTTTGGGATTTTATGTTGGAGTATATCTAATAAAAAAAATAGGAAGAAAATATAAAGAAAGGAATTAATTATTATGGGCTTTACTTTAAAAGTTGAAGGAAATGAGTCGCTTTTTTATGGTGAAAATATTGTACAGATGGTAACTGCTTCACTTGATACGCCAAATAATGTACGGGCAAAATTGATAAAATAACACATTTTGTTTCCGAAACGATGGTTGTGTAGAAAATGGTATCACAGCTGCAACAGAAGCACAAAACGCTAAGGCTGAAAATACAGGTAGTAGTACCATGCCAGGAATGTATCAA
>CALFLM010000030.1 GCA_937880075.1 uncultured Romboutsia sp.
CATAATACTAAAGAACATATAAGATTGGAGTTTTCTGATATATATTATATTAGAAAAAATATGATAGTAAACTTACAGATATGAAATAAAAAAAGAAAAGCAAATGCTTTTCTTTTTTTATTACTCCGGTTGAGGAGCATCAACTGGACATACACTATTGCATGTACCACATTCTATACATATATTTTCATCTATTATGTATTTATCATCCCCTGCAGATATGCAGTTAACTGGACATTCTGGCTCGCAAGCTCCACAGCTTATGCAAGCATCTGTTATAAAGTAAGCCATTTATAACTACCTCCTTAAAAAAATAGTACAAAATATATAATTCCCCAAATTTATAATTTTAATCACCAATATTATAAATATCTTACAAATTTGTACTTTGATTTATTTTATATAACAAGGTATAATTAAATTTATAATATTTAGGAGGATCATATGAATTATAATAATAATGATGATAATAGAATAAGAAGAAAAAAAGTAAGCTCAAATGATTATAATTATAAATCTAAACAACATCAAAGATATTATGAAGAAAAAGTAAGACTAGACAATGCAAGTTATGAAAGAAAAATAGAAAATGATAAAATAAAAAGAGATAATACAAATAAGGTTAATAGAAGTCGTAGAAGTAGTAGAAGTAGTAGAAGAAAGAAGAATAAAAAAAGAGGATTTAAACTAGCAAAGGTATTTTTAATAGTTACATTGGCTTTATTTGTTGTATTATCAACAGTGGGATCAGTATTTGTAGTATATTCTTTAAGTGATACCAAAGTTATAAATAAAGATATATTAAGAGAGAATTATATAAGTAGTGAGTTAGTTGATGATAATGAAATACCAAAATACTTAAAAGAGGCATTAGTTTCTATAGAAGATGAAAGATTTTATGAACACAAAGGTGTAGATATTATATCTTTAATAAGATCATTGTTACACAACATATTTTCAGATACTACTCAAGGTGGAAGTACTATAGAAATGCAAATATCTAAAAATCTTTTAACTAGTGATGATAGAACAATGAAAAGAAAGATAAAAGATATTTACTATGCTACTCAAATGGATAAATTTATGACTAAGGATGAAATACTATGTACTTATTTAAATAATGTTTATTTTGGCAAATCAGCTTATGGAGTAGGGAAAGCTTCAAAAGTATACTTTGGAAAAAATGTAAAAGACTTAACTCTAGCTCAAAGTGCTATGTTGGTAGGAATAACTAATAGTCCTGCAAAATATAAAGAGCATAGAGAAGCTAAAAAAAGACAAGAAGTTATATTATACAAGATGAAAGAACTTGGCTATATAGATGAAGAGGAATACTCACAGGCGATAAGTGAAAAGGTTCCATTTAAATCAGAAATAGAATAAAGTAAAGAGGTGATAATATGAGTGAATATAAATTTACTTACGAAGATACAGAATATGTATTAAATAAAGATAATTGTAGTGAATTAATTAATGATGAAGAAAAGCCAGTTAAAGGTATAACAGTTGATAATGTATTAAATATGTTAAATGAAGCAGATGATGTTGACTTTGATATAGAATATTATCAAGAAGCATGTCCTGAGTGTTTAGCAGGTGTAAAAGAAAAACAGAAGTTTTTTGGATTTTTAGAGTATCATTTTTATATACTTACAAAAAATGGAGAGTATGTAATAAGTGATATAAGTAAAGAGTATAAAGGGTTATCATTTAACAAATTATCTAGACAAGGTAAAGTTGATGATAGTTATATAGTGAGTATAATAATTTGTGAAAAATGCCAAGATTATATAATTCAAATAGAAAATTGTATAATATAAAAAAGTCTACTGTAATGTAGACTTTTTTAGTTAACATAAAACAGTAGTAAATATTGCTTCAATTTCTGCAGTAATTTTAACTATACCAGATGATAGATCTTGCTGAGAAGATACAAATGATTTAGAAGAAGAGTAAGCAATAGAGTATAAAGAAGAACTTTTTTCAATTATTTTAAATGGAGCTGGATTGAATTTAATATTAAAACTACTAGCTAGCAAGCTTGCCTTATTAAGTGCATCCTTACTAGCTTTTTTTAGTGCTTTACTGTAATAATAACTTGGATTAGATAGTAAGAAGTCTACGCTTATATTATCGTTAGCACCATTTTCTATAGCTAAAGAATAAATGTTCTTTAATTTTGATATATTATGTATCATAACGGTAATTAAATTAGTTACAATAAATGATAATTGCTGGTTATCACATCCAATATAGTTTCTAGTAACTAATATATCTTTAGTGTTTATGTCTTCCTTAGGTATACCATAGTCAATTAAGCTAGCAATTAAGTTTTCAAGTGTTTGTAAATTTTTATCTTTAGCTTCTTCAGCGCTTTTACTATCACTTGTTATTCCTAGATTTAATCTAATTAAATCAGACTCAACTTCTAAATATCCAACTCCGTTAACGGATAAAGATCCTTTATCTGTTGGAATATACATTTTACCATTTCTAAACTGCATAAAAATAGTACCTCCATACCATAAATTATATCTATTAATAAATATATGAATGGTATAGATATATATACTAAATTTAAAGAGAGTATATCTAACAGTATTATTTTTAATTAGCAAAGTTATTTATATTCTGATTGTGTAAATAAACCTAAAAATTATTCTTAATATTCGGAGCGGAAGATGATTTGACTTTAGTTAAATGCATTGTAATTCTGAGTATATGTTTAGTGAATAATTCTGAATTTATAATGGAGAAATATCAAGTAAAAGAAACTAAATTTAGGGATAATAGAAAGTATACAATTGATACAATAGTAGCTGATTATATATATATATTTAGTATAAAATCACTTGTAAATATCAATATGACGGTGTAGAATAATGTAGAATGATACGGAGAAATATGGAAAGGTAGATAGATATTTAATAAAGACTATGAAAAGTAATAAAAAACTAAAACAAATGTTAGCTATGGTTTGTATACTTTTTTGTATGAATATTAGCACAAGCTATGCCAATATAATTGAAAATTATAATTTTAAAAATATCACGATTGAAGATGGTTTATCTCAATCTACTATAAGAACTATATATCAGGATAGTAAAGATTATATATGGATAGGAACTCAGGACGGTCTTAATAGATATAATGGATATATATGGGTTTCAACTACAAATGGATTAAGTAGAATCGATACTAATGAAGATAAGATAAGAAATTATTACTCAGAAAAAGATAATGGTAATTTATATGATAGTAATCTATGGAGTATGCTTTATACTACAGAAGGTAATCTTATTGTTTTTTCAATAAATGGAATTAATTTGTACGATGAAGAAAAAGATACATTTAATAGTGTGATGTTAAAAGAAAATAAGCTTAAAAGTCGATTTATATATTCGGCAAAAGAAGATTCTAATGGTCATATATGGGTTGGGACTGATAAGGGGCTTGTAGAATTAGATAAAGATTTAAATCTAGTAAAATATTATAAAGATACCATAGGAGAAATTGATGTATATAATATATATGAGGACTTAAAAGGGAATCTATGGGTTTGCACTATAGGTAATGGATTATTTAGAATAAATTTAAATGATAAAAGCGTAAAGCATTACAAAAACAGTACAAGTCCGTTTTCAATATCAAGTAATAATATAAGAGATGCGATAAATGATTCAAATGGAGGACTTTGGATTGCTACGGATAAAGGGATTTGCTCTTTTGATTATGAAACTGAAAAATTTACAACATATAGTAAAAAAGCATATGAGAGTAATACTTTAATAAGTAACTCAATAAATTTCTTATTTAAAGATAAAAGTGGACTTATGTGGGTAGGTACAAATAATGGAATATCCACGTTTAATCCAGATACTAACTTTTTACACTTTAAGTCAGATCCATATGATGATAATAGTATAAGTGGAGATATAATTTATGGTATACATAAAGATGATGATGATATAGTATGGATGGGAACTAGTGAACAAGGTATAAATATCATGGATGAAAAAGAGGTTAAGTATTTAAAGACAGAAAATAGTAATTTACTTAGTAATACAATACACGATATAACTGGTTATAAAGATAAAGTATTTATCGGAACCAATAAAGGTTTATCAGTTTTAGTTAAAGATAGTGAAAATTACACTATAATAAACTATACAGAAAAAGAAGGTTTGCCATCAAATATAATAACATATCTGTTTGTAGACTCTAAAGGATATTTATTTGTAGGAACTAAAAATGGACTAGCTATATTAGATTCAAATAATAATAAACTTATAGATGTTACATATATGCTTGATAATATAGGTGTATCAGATAAATTTATAGGAGCTATTTATGAAGACTCAAAAGGAAATTATTATATCGGATGCTTTTTAGGAGGAGGATTAATAAAAATTAATCCAAATACTAAGGAATATAAAATATATAAAAATATTAAGAATGATGAAACTAGTATAAGCAATAACTGTGTAACTTTTATAAATGAGGATTTAAATGGAAATATATTAGTTGGAACAGGATATGGATTAAATATTCTTGACGTGAATAAAGATACTTTTAAAAGATATACAGAAAAAGATGGACTTATAAATAATACTATATACGGTATATTAGTTGATGATAACAATAACATATGGATGAGTACAAATGGAGGGATATCTAAACTTTGCACTAAAGAAAATGTGTTTGAGAATTTTACTATAGTAGACGGTCTTCAATCTAATGAGTTTAATGGAAGGGCATGCTTTAAGGCTAAAACTGGAAATATGTATTTTGGTGGTATAAATGGGTTTAATGTTATTAATCCTAATAATATAAATGTATCTAAATTTAAACCAAATGTTATACTAGATAGTGTTGAAGTAAATGGAGTAAATAAAAAAGATATATCTAATACTAAACTTAAGTATAGGGAAAATAATATAAAAATAAGATTTTTTACAAATGATTATAAGAATACAAAAACAACTCAATACTACTATAAACTAGATGGTCTATCTAATAATTGGTATACAACAAAAAATGACTCAATTGTATTTGCTAATTTAAGTGATGGTGACTATACATTAAGAATAAAAGCTAAGACACAGCATGGAGTTATGGGAGAAGAAAGTGTAGTTAAGTTTACCATTAGACCTCCCTTTTGGAAAAGTAAATATGCAATATGTTTATACTTATTATTTGTAGTTGCATTGATAATTAGACATAAACACGAGGTAAATAAACTAGATAGAGCGGTTAATGAAAAAACTGTTGATTTAAGATATCAGATGGATAAAAATGAAGCATTATTCAAAAAGGTATTAACATTAGAGAAAAATAAAAATAATTACTTTATTAATTTATCTCATGAGCTTAGAACACCTCTAAATGTATTAACTAGTATTAATCAATTAGTAAAAGAACTTTGTAAGAAAGATTCATTTATAACTCCTGAAAAGTTATCTTATTATATGGATATGATGGAGAGAAATACTTCTAGGTTATTAAACTTAATTAATAATATAATTGATAATACAAAAATTGAAAATAATAGTTATATATTAACTAAAACAGATGAGGATATAGTTTATTTAGTAGAAGAAACGGTATTTGATATGAAAGACCATATCGAGGGAAAAGGCATTGAATTAATTTTTGATACAGATGTAGAAGAGAAAACTGTTAGATGTGATAAAACAGAAATAGAAAGATGTATTGTAAATCTAGTTGGTAATGCTGTTAAATTTACCAATGAAGGTGGATTAATCGAAGTAACTGTAAGTGACTTAGATGATAAAGTAAAAATATCAGTAAAAGATAATGGTATAGGTATTAGTGAAGAAAATAAAAAGTTAATATTTGATAGATTTAATCAAGTTGTAGATGAAAGCGCTGAATTAAAAGGAGGAAGTGGTTTAGGATTAACTATTTGTAAACAGCTTATAACACTTCATGGTGGAGATATATACTTAGAAAGTGAAGTTGAAGTAGGTAGTGAGTTTACAATAATACTTCCTGTAAATAATGATTAAGTAATAGAAGAAATTCTAGTTTAATTATTTTTCGAAGTTGCTTAAAAAACAAAGTAAAATTAGATTTTATTGAAAATAAATTAATAAAATCTAATTTTTTAAAGCGATAATTGTTACAAATCCAAATGTTATATCAATTAAAGTTGACTATGCTTATTGATAAATAAAAAATAATGCCTAGATAATTCTAGGCATTATTTTTATGCTATTTCAGATGTATTGTTTATATTTAAGCTAACTTAGTAAAATAAAAAATTCGCTTAGTTAATTTAGTCAACGATATATCTTTGCTATAGCTACGGATACATCCATTGATTGAGCCACTGTGTGGGCAAATCCTATTCATTATATAAAATAGTTTTAAAAAGAAAAAGTATAGAATAAAATATATAATAGTATGATATATGCTTTTATTAATTATTAAAATAAAAAAGGGGGATTTTTTATGGGAGAAACAATGGTTGCAAAACATGCTAATTGGCCGAGGGTTGATGACCCAATTTTTAATATATCAGAAAGAGCTCAAAATGCTATAAAAAATTTAGGTAAGGAAAATGTAATAAATGCTACTATAGGAGCATTAACAGATGATGATGGAAATCTTATAACTCTAAACACTGTATTTGATGAATATAAGTCATTACCAAACTCTGAAATAGCAGCATATGCATCAATAGCAGGTCAAAAGGATTATTTAGAAGCAGTGAAAAAAGCTTGTTTTAAAGACTTTATGCCAGATGCACATATAAGAGAAGTTGCAACTCCTGGTGGAAGTGGAGCTATAAAACTTGCAGTATGGAATTACACTAATGAAGGTGATGAAATATTAACTTCAGATTGGTTTTGGAGTCCATATGTAAGCATAAGTGAAGAAGTAGGAAGAAAATTAACAACATATCAACTATTCGATGAAAATAATAATTTCAATTTTAATTCTTTTAGGGAAAAATTCTTATATATAGCATCTCGACAAGAAAGAATATTCACTATATTAAACACACCAGCACACAACCCAACAGGATATAGCGTTCCAGATAATGATTGGGATAAAATATTAAACTTATCAAAAGAAGTAGCTCAAAATCCAGAGAAAAAAATAATACTATTTGTAGATGTTGCATACATCGACTTTGTAAAAGATGATGATATATGTAGAAAGTTCTTTAAAAAATTCACAAACCTTCCAGAAAATATATTAGTTATAGTTGGATTTAGTATGTCAAAGGGATTTACTTCCTATGGAATGAGGATGGGAGCAGCTATTTGTATATCATCTAGTGAGGATGTAGCAGAGCAATTCTATTATTCTTGTGTTCATTCATGCAGAGCTAACTGGTCAAATTGTAATAGAGGTCCTATGAAGGTTCTTACTAATATAATAAATAATCCTAAAAAGTATAAAGAATTTATTGATGAAAAGAAAATATACAAAGATATGTTAAGTCAAAGAGCTAATGCATTTGTGGAAGGTGCTAAAAAATGTGAACTTGATATTCTTCCATATATAGATGGATTCTTTATAAGTATACCATGTGAAGATCCTAAAGCTGTTAGTGAAGAATTAACTAAAGATAATGTATTTGTAGTACCGCTTAAAAAGGGACTTAGATTTGCAGTATGTGCAGTATCAGAAGAAAAATGTGCTATTGCACCAAGTATTATAAAAAATGCACTAGAATATGTTTTAGCTAGAGGTTAAAAATATAAATATTTATGGGGGAAACCAAGCTATGAAATTATTAATGACTGGTAATGAAGCTATTGCACGTGGAGCGTATGAAGCAGGTGTAAGATTTGCATCTGCATACCCTGGAACTCCAAGTACGGAGATTCTTGAAAATGTAGCTATATATAAAGAAGATATAGTAGCAGAATGGGCAACAAATGAGAAAGTAGCATTAGAAACATCTATAGGAGGATCACTTGCAGGAGCCAGAACTATGGCATCTATGAAGCATGTTGGAGTTAATGTTGCAGCTGATCCATTATTTACATTTTCATATACTGGGGTAAATGGAGGAATGGTTTTAATAACAGCAGATGAACCTGGAATGCACTCTTCACAAAATGAACAAGACAATAGAAACTATGCTAGGTTTGCTAAAATAGCTATGTTTGAACCATCAACCAGTCAAGAAGCAAAAGATATGCTTAAAGAATCATTTGAAATAAGTGAAAAGTACGATACACCTGTTTTATTTAGAGTAACAACAAGACTTTGTCATTCTAAAGGAATAGTTAAGTGTAGTGATAGGGTAGAAGTTCCTATAAAGGAGTATATTAAAAATCCTCAAAAAAATTTAACAGTACCAGCTCATGCTAGAGTAAGAAGGGTAGATATTGAAGAAAGAATGAGTAAATTATTAGATTATTCTAATAATACACACTTAAATAATTATGAGATAAATAATACTAAAATAGGTATAGTTGCATCGGGTATGTGTTATACATACGCAAAAGAAGTATTTAAAGATGATGTATCATATATGAAGCTAGGATTTACAAATCCTATGCCTATAGATAAAATAAAAGAATTTGCTTCTAAAGTAGATAAAATTTATGTAATAGAAGAAAATGACCCATTTATAGAAGAACAATTAAAAGCTAATAATATAAAGTGTCATGGTAAAGATATATTTCCTTCATATGGAGAAATAACTCCAGATGTAATAAGAAAAGTATTATTTGGTAAAACAAATGATACCATAAAATACAATAAAGAGTTAGTAGTTAATAGACCACCAGGATTATGTGCAGGATGTCCACATAGAGGGTTTTTCTATGAACTAGGAAAAAGAAAAAATGTTATGGTTACAGGTGATATAGGATGTTATACTTTAGGATTTGCACCTCCATATAATGCTATGGATACTACTATTTGTATGGGTGCAAGTTTAAGTAGTGCTCATGGGGCTCAAAAAGTATTTAATATGAAAGAAAACAACAAGATGAGAGTTGTTGGAGTTTTAGGAGACTCAACATTTTTTCATACAGGAATAAACTCATTATTAGATGTTGTTTATAACAAAGGAAATTCTATATCAGTAATATTAGATAATAGAATAACAGGTATGACTGGACATCAGCAAAATCCAGGCACTGGATACACATTGCAAGGAGATGTAACTAGTGAAGTTAATATAGAAGAATTAGTTAAGGCTTGTGGAGTTAAGCACATAAGAACTATAAATCCAAATAATTTATCTCAAGTAAAAGAAACATTAGATTGGGCATTTGATTTAGAAGAACCATCAGTAATAATAACTAGATGGCCATGTGCTCTTAAAAAATTCTCAAAACAAGATATAGAAGAATTTAATAATCCATTTACATCTAAATGTAGTGTTGATACTGATAAATGTATAGGATGTAAGCTATGTATGAAAACAGGATGCCCTGCAATATCATTTAAATATGAGGAAAAATTAGTATGTATAGATAAAAATCAATGTGTAGGTTGTGAGGTATGTAGTCAAGTATGTCCAAAAGATGCTATATCTAAGGAGGGAATATAATATGATAAAGAGTATTATGTTAGTAGGTGTAGGAGGTCAAGGGACTATACTTGCAAGTAAATTATTAACTACAGGCCTTATGAATGTTAGATATGATGTAAAAATGAGCGAGATACATGGAATGAGCCAAAGAGGTGGTTCTGTATCTTCGCAAGTTAGATATGGAGAAAAAGTTTATTCGCCAGTTATTGAAATAGGTGGAGCGGATATATTAGTATCATTTGAAAAAATGGAAGCCTTAAGATGGCTAGAATATTTAAAGCCAGAAGGAAAAATAGTAGTAAATAACTATAGAATAGATTCTATGCCAATTTTAACTGGTAATGCTACTTATTATGAAAAAGAAATTGAAGATGAGCTAAAGAGATTAAATGCTACTATAATAAATGCAGAGAATAAAGCTAAAGAGATGGGCAATACAAAAGTAATGAATATAATACTTTTAGGTGCATTAATAAAATCTATGGAACTTGAAGATATAGATTGGGAAAGTATAATAAGAGAAAATGTTAAAGAAAAATTTGTTGATGTAAATTTACAAGCATTAAAAAATGGAATGGAAATGGTTTAAGAAGCATTAGATTTAGAATCTAATTAATATATTGATGCTATCTCAAAATATGAGAATTTTATAGGGAACTAATAAATTCTATTTTGAGGTAGCAATTTTTATATACTAAGATATATTAAGATGTATATGTATAATTTATGATTCTAATTTTAAAATTATATGCTTAAAAGAGATAGTCAATATGTTATTTAAAGAAATAATAAATCCTAATTATATTTTAAGGGGGAAATATATGAGTTATAGAATATTAGCTATTAACCCAGGTTCTACTTCCACTAAAATAGCTGTATATGATAATGAAAAACAGATACTAGTAAAATCTATAGACCATAAAGTAAAAGAGTTAGAAAATTATGATAAGGTGCAAGAGCAATTTGAAATGCGAAAAGAAGAAGTATTAAAAATACTAAAAGAAAATAATATAGAGTTAGACTCTTTAAGTGCCATAGTTGGAAGAGGTGGGTTATTACCTCCAGTTAAATCAGGGGCATACTTAGTGAATGATGAAATGATAGATAGATTAATAAATAGACCGATTCTAGAACATGCATCAAATTTAGGTGCGATAATATCTTATGAAATATCTAAAAATTTAGGGATTAATGCATACATATATGACTCTGTATCAGTTGATGAATTAACTAATGTAGCAAGGTTATCTGGAGTTAATGGAATGGATAGAGAATGCTTAAGCCATACATTAAACTCTAGAGCCATGGCTATAAAGTATGCTAAAGGTAACAATAAAAGATATGATGAATTAAATTTAATAGTAGCTCATTTAGGTGGAGGAATAACTATAAGTATACATGAAAATGGTAAAATGGTAGATATTGTATCTGATGATGAGGGCCCTTTCTCCCCAGAAAGATCTGGAAGAGTACCTTGTAAAAAGTTGATTGATAGGTGTTTCTCAGGAAACTATACACACAAAGAGATGCTTAAAACCATTAGGGGAAAGGGTGGAATTTCTTCATATTTAGGTACTGTTGATGTAAGAGAAGTTGAAAAAATGATAAGTGAAGGCAATGAAAATGCAAAATTAGTTCATGAAGCTATGACTTATCAAATAGCAAAAGGTATAGGAGAATTAGCAACAGTAGTATCAGGAAAAGTAGACGCAATAATATTAACTGGAGGGATAGCTTATTCGAGTATTATTACTGAAAGTATAAGAAAAAGAGTGGAGTTTATAAGTGACGTTTGTGTTATGCCAGGAGAAAATGAATTAGAGTCTTTATCTCAAGGAATACTTAGAGTGTTAAATAAAGAAGAAGAAGCAAGAGTTTATAGTGAAGCTATTTTACCGAAATCATAAAATAAAAATGTATTAAAAAAAGATATCTATATAGAAAGGGGGAAATTTATTAGATTTCACCCTTTTTATATAAAATGTTACTAAAATACTATAAATTTATATATTTTTGTTTTTTTATGCTAAAAAATTACTTTAATTATTCATAAAAGTATCACAGTGTATATTAGCATCATTTATATGCACACTATCTGCAGTACATGTACATTCAGCATTATAGTTGCAATGTATAACTTTACAAGTTATATCGTTAGATGTAGTAAAATAATTGCTAGATATATTAGCTAAATTTCCTTTACCTTCTGAAAAAGTAGAACAATATGTATTTGAGGATCTAGATGAATTTGATCCAGATATAGTTATCTTTCCAGCATAACAAGCACCGGAATGATTATAAGTACAATTATAAGCAGAGCAATTTAAAGTCATATGTATATACCTCCATAAAATAATATATAACTTATTATTTACAGGGATATTGTTTTTATAACAAATAGTGAAAAATATTTATACATAGCAAATTATGTAAGTAATAAAATTATATTTCAGTTTAGTACTTTTTAATGTCTACATTTAATAGATTAAAGATAGCATAATAAAAAATAGATATAGTAATTGAAATTAATATTAATTTTTTTATAAATTATAAATACAATTAAAGCACATAATTTCTACATCATTTAATGTTTCTCTTCCTAAATTTTTATTTATATGAACCACATCTAAATTTTCTTCATTACCACACTTACAACATTTATTATCTAGACTATTTAAAGCGTAATCTTTAAACAATTTCCAATGTATAGATTTTTTATATTCATAATAAGGAACCCTCAAGCAAGAATCTAAAAACTTAATATACAAATCATCTAAGTCATAAGTATTTATCTCACTATATTCTGATTCAAAGTATTCACAATTGTCCTTACATTTAGGTAGAGTATCAAATATAATACATTTAACATTATATTTAAAATTTTCATCTGGTCCCTCCAAAGAAAGATGTGTGCAAAAAGAGCAACTTTCTTTAGGTAAGATTTTCTTAAGTTCATTAATTTTATTATCCATTTTATCCCCCTTAAAAATTGTATAAATAAATTTATATATTATAGTTATATTAATTAAATTAGACAAGTATTCTATAAAGTAGGAAATTTTATTATTTTATAGAATATAAATTTTTATACATAGTACTACTTAAACGAAGGAGGAAAAGATGCAATTTAGAAACATTGAAAAAATAAAGAAAAATATAAAGATAGAATTAGAAAATAGAATTAATAACCATAAAAAAAATTATTATTTACAGCTAAACTCATATAATAATAAATTTTTAAAATATGAAAACAATATAAAGGGAAAATCAACTTTAGACAGAGAAGATAATTATAATATAGAAGATAAAGGAAAAATATTATTTACTCACATAGAAGATAAAAACATAAAAGGAAATATAATTAATGGTTTAAATATAATATCTTATGTAAAATTAGAATATAACGATTTTAAGAGATGTAAATTTAAAGATATAATATTTAAAGATTGCAAATTTAATGGAAATATATTTTCAAAATGTATATTTGAAAACGTACTATTTGAAAATTGTAGCTTTTATAAATTTGATAACATAAATATATTTTCAGATGAATGTATATTTATGAAAAGTGTATTTAAAAATTGTAACTTAGAAAGTAGCGTATTTAAAGAATGTAGAATTAGTGATTTAAAATTTATAGAATCTAATTTAGAAAATACTATTTTTAGTAATATGTTTATAGAGAATAATCAAATAAGTGATTGTGATTGTAGAGGTCTAAAAATTATGAATTCAGCTATAGAAAAATTAAAATTTGAAGATAAAAATATAACTAAACTAGATGAATATGTTTTTATAGATACTATTAGAATAGATAAAAAATATAAAAAGTCTTATGAGGAAGCTGCAAAAGTATATAAGAACATATCTAAAAAATTAAAGGAGAATAATTTAATAAACTATGCATCAGAATATTATTATTTATCTAAGTGTATAGAGAACAAATCTCTTACAGGAATAGATAAGATAAATTCAACAATATATTGGTTACTGTGCGGATATGGAGAAAGACCTACATATGCACTTATAACATCTCTAGAAATAATATTTGCATTTGCTGTTTTATATATGTTTACAGGACTTAGTATAGATGGAACTGTTGTAAGTTATGCAGAAGTTTTTTCATATGGATTTCTACAAAGAAATATGATAACAGATTTTATGAGTTGTTTATATTTTAGTATGGTAACATTTACAACTGTAGGATATGGAGATATAACACCTCTAAATATGAGTATATTTTTATCTGGTGTTGAAATGTTTTTAGGTTTAACTATGATGGGTATATGGACAGCTACACTCGCAAGGAAAATAACAAGGTAAATTATTTTAATGACAAAAAAGTAGGGTGCATAATTATATGCCCTACTTTCAAATTCGAATTAATATTAAAATTGTGAATAAAGTTATACACTACTACATGCTCATGTATTCATGAAAATATGAAGATAATTCTAATTGTTCTTTATTTGTATCTATATTAAAACTTAAAATACTAAAAATTAATGCAATAATAATAAGTATATTACCTGCTATACTTGTAATATCTTGACTTTTAGGATATGCTTCAATAAAGCAAAGTAGTATACAAAATACCATACTTACAAAAAAATAGCTCTTAAATACTTGCTTTTTCATTAAAGATTTTGTTTTTTGTATAAAAGTATCAAAGTACTTTGAATTTCCATCACTCTCCTCTGACATCATATAATCAGACCCTATTTTAATAACCTCTATTTTTCTTTTATTTTCAATATTACTTAACTTGTATTCGTATTTACCATACTTAACAGAATCTTGTGTAGATATCATATTAAAAGTATTAATAGTACCTACAGAAAACACTATAAATACAATCATTCCTATAGTTAATAATATTTTTTTTCTAGCAAATACTACACTCTTTTCTTCTTCAAAGATATTTGTGCGTATTACATATTTTTTATTTAAATATCTTTCATATGAAGTATAAATCATAATTATTAATAGTATTTCACCAAAGATATATGTACTTTGTGGTTTTAAAAGTATAAATATAATTCTAATAACTATGTATATGTCAACTAGCCATACAAATACTCTTTTTTCCTTATCGAATTTTGATTTATCACTGAATTCATAACTATCATATTCCTTTATATTTTCGGTAGTACCTATATACTTATGAAGTATATATATACAAAAACATAGTACGGATATGTCCATGGCACTATCTATAAAAATTTGAGTAATAGTTCCGATTATTAATGTAATAGCAATAGCCTTTTTATCTTCCTTACTTAATTTTGATTTTTCCATATTTCCACCTTTTTTACAAATAGTATTCTTAAATTTAACTATACCATATTTTACTAAAATTGTTTATTAAATTTATATTCCTAAATAACATTTACTTAGTACTATA
Organism: uncultured Romboutsia sp.; assembly: GCA_937880075.1. Lineage (GTDB taxonomy): Bacteria > Bacillota > Clostridia > Peptostreptococcales > Peptostreptococcaceae > Romboutsia. Next base: position 14,931 of record CALFLM010000030.1, read on the forward strand.
TAACAATTGCCTGTTTATTTTCATTATATAATATTTCAACACTGATTTAAAATATAATACCATGAAGTTACTACAAATAAATTAGAAGCAATACGACAAAATTCTTGGAAAAATTAATAAAGTAGACAAAATTCTCTTTAATAAATATAATATAAATAAATATAGCCTTTTTTAATACTAGTTAAAACATATGAATATATAGAAGTTTCTAAAAAGATAGAAGGGGAGATGAAAAAGTGAAACAGAAAAAAACAAAGGCGAAAAAAATAGTTGCAATTGGATCAGCGGTTATGATAGGTACAACAAGTACTGTATCTGCCTTACCTACTACAGCACTTGTAAAAGATAATGTGGAAGTTAGTACAGAAGCATATGTACAGCAGGAAAATTTAGATGTAACCGATGAAGCATTACAGGAAGAAGTACAGGATACAACAGATAACGTAAATGAAGATGTTGATTCTGAAAATAGGGAAATTATAGAAGAAAAAATAGATATAGAAAACAAGGTAGAAGAAACTCTTAACATTGAGGGAACTAATAAAGAAAAAACAGGAATAGATGGAAATGAAGAAATTAAAGGTAGTTTTGCAGTAGAAAAATCTGCAGATGGAAAAGAAGTGAGTAGATTAACAAAAGACACACTACTATCTGTTAAATATACAACAGATACAAGAGTGGCTGATTTGTTAGCACCTCAAAGATTTTCAGCAGCTGATAAATTAAATAAAAAGTTAGAAATTTCTAAACGTGATAATGTGCCGATTAATACTGTAACAGATGAACAAGCAGAACGAGAATTAAAATCAGACAATGTCCATGTTATGTCATTTGAGACTTCTTTTGAGAGAGTACAGAATGATATTGAAAATATTATTCAAAAGGTGGTAAAAAACTCTAATGTTACTGGCGGTTATCAGGGAGATGCAAATACATACTTTGTCGATAAAATCAAGGTAAATAAGGAAAAAATACTGATTGGACTTGCTTATATTGACCGTCTGTATAACTTCAATATTGGGAATAAAAATATCAAAGATGTTCTTCTTGACACACCAGAATACTTTGGAAAACAAGTAGATTTATTGGATTGGTTAATTCGTATAGGAGGTTCTGGAGGAGAGACTCTTAAAATTTCCAATAACAAGAATGCATACGATAAACTTTTCAAAGGTACGATTACAGAAAGTAAATCGCTTTTAGAATTCTTGGAAACAAATAAGAACAAACTAGAACCAGGAACAACAATGGATACATGGTTTAAAAATACTAGTAAAGCATTGATTGTTGAGAAGTCATCTAAGGAAAATCCTAAAGCAATAACATCCTTATATTCTAAGTTAAAATCTGATACGAGATTACAATCTCATATACTACCACTTTTAAATGTGTCAGAGAATAGTATTTATGTAGTAGCAAACTCGGCGACTATTACTTACGGTTTGGTGGATACATATGTTGATAGAACTTTAAAACAAAGTAATACAGGCGAATATCAAAATAAAATTGAAGAATTTAAGAAAGAAGTTGAGAAAGTAGCAAATCAACAAAGTGAGTTTATTGAGTTTTGGTATAGAATTGCTAAGCCAGAAGATAAGTCTAAATTAAATTCCAACCGTTTAGTTGTTGATAGTTTGCGAATTCTTCAAAATGGACAACAGACTGCTTCGAAAGAATGGTCTAAAAAGTTTGGACCAGATGCAGCTTTAGGAGTAAAAGAATTTATTACTCCAATGAACATGTATGCACCTTATTTTGCTGCAGATGGGCAAGCAGAAGGAACTGGTATGCGTCTGTTTATGTCAAAAGCCATTGAGGAACAAGGGCTTTCAACTTACTCCCATGAGTTGGCTCATTTGATTGAGGAAGATGTATTCTTGAATGATAAAAAATCACGAGAAGGCTTAGAAGGAGAGTTTTATCCAAGAGGATTGTATGAAACATATTCTGGAAATGAATCAGTTTTAAATTTGAATTTTATTTATGACCACAATACAAAAAATAGAACACACAATGCTTCACCACAAAGATTTCAAACAGAGAGTGATATACAAGAATATACACAAAGATTGTTAGATGTCATTTATACATTGGACTATGCAGAAGCAAATGTTGTATTGAAGAAGGAAAAATCAGACAAGCAGAAATGGTTCCATAAATTAGAGCAAGAAAATGATACGAGAAAAAGGTTTAATCAAGGAAATATAAATGCAACACATAAAATCGATACGATAAGAAAAATATCTGAGAATGAAGCTGATTCTTTGAAAACTATAGATGATCTTGTTGAACAGAACATTGTTGCATCTAGATATGAAATTGAAGGACTAAAAACAACTGGGAAAGCACCTAGTAATGGTTATTATGTAATTCCTTTATTTACATCTAACTATGCTGGAGTGCAAAATAATAATGGAGTTTCTGGTGATATCATGATGAAAAGACAAGCTCATGAATTACTTGCAGAATATGGATACTATGGTGGAATGGTTCCATATATTTCAAACCAATATCAGGCAGAAGCTGCACAGGATGGAAAAGTATTGTCAGATGAATATGTTTTAAATAAGTTATTCAAAGGTCAATATGCTTCTATGACTGATTTCAAAAAAGCTATGTTTAAAAAGCGTATTGAAAAAGTGAAAGAATTAAAACCAGTTTCAATAACATGGAAAGGACAATCTGTTAAAATCGAAAATTTTGAACAGATAAATCAGTTGATGTCTCAAGCTGTAGAAGATGACTTGAAAAATGTACATGAATTGCCTCAAGGATGGAATAATATACGTGCGGAACAGACACAGGTTGAGCAATTAAAGAAAGAAATATTTATTGCTTATATAAATGCTACTAATGATTTTAAAGAGTCTATTTATCGTGAAAAGAATCAAGAGAAAAAGTACACAGTATCTTTTGATAAAAATGCAGCTGATGCTACAGGAACTATGGAAGTTCAAAAATTTGAATATGGAAAAGAACAAGTTTTATCAAAAAATCAATTCAAGAGAAAAGGATATGATTTTATAGGATGGAAAGATATTAATGGAAATGTATATACCGATCAACAAATTGTAAATAACTTGGTAGGAGAAAATAACGGTCAAATCACTTTGTTTGCACAGTGGAAACCAATTGAATATCAAGTGAAATTCCATAAAAATAATTTGAATGCAGTAGGAACAATGGAAAATCAGAAGATGGTTTATGATCAAAGCTATCAGTTGAATAAAAATATATTTACCCTAGATGGATATGCGTTTAAAGGTTGGTCAACGTCTCCAGATGGACAAGTTAAATATCAAGACCAAGAGATAGTAACGAAATTAACAGATAAAAAAGATGAGATAATTAATTTATATTCAATATGGGAAAAGGAAACTACACAACAACCGCCATCTGTTAATAAACCACCTGTGATTGTTGCATCAGATAAAATATTGACTGTAGGTGAGTCATTCGACCCATTAAAAGATGTGACAGTGAATGATCCAGAAGATGGTCTAATTGTGATTAAGAGTGAGCATGTAATTAAAAATGAAGTTAATACGGATAAGCCTGGAACTTATAAGGTAACTTATCGAGTTGCAGATAAAGAGGGACTTGCTACTGAAAAGACAATCACAGTTACTGTTAATCCAAAAACATCAGAAATTGAAAAACCAAATAATGCACCAAGTATAAATGCTAAAGATAAGGTACTTATAGTAGGAGATAAATTTGATCCATTAGAGGGTGTTACAGCTTTCGATGAAGAAGGCAAAGAAATTAAATTAACAGAAGCTAATATAATTGCAAATAATGTAGATACTGGTGTTGCTGGTACATACAATGTTACATATAAGGTAACAGATAAAAATGGAGCTTCTGCTGTAAAAACAATTACAGTTATTGTTAATTCAAAAACATCAGAAATGGGAACAATAAATCATGTACCAATTATCAACGCTAAAGATAAGGTACTTAATGTTGGAGATAAATTTAATCCACTAGATAGTGTTACAGCATTTGATGAAGAAGACAAAGATATTAAACTAACAGAAGCCAATGTTATTGCAAATAATGTAGATACTAGTGTTGCTGGTACATACAATGTTACATACAAAGTAACAGATAAAAATGGAGCTTCTGCTGTAAAAACAATTACAGTCACTGTAAAGGCGAAAGATACTTTGGATAAACCAATTGAGGATACTTCAAAGCCTAATAAACAAGATGAACAAAATATCAATCCACAAACTGGCGATATGACAAATGTAGGCTTATTAGGTTATATTCTTGCTGGTTCAACAAGTGCATTGGCATTACTTCTAGGTAATAGAAAGAAGAAAAAAGATAATTAATATCAAGAGGAGTTTCTCTTCATATACTATAGAACTACAGATAAATGAAGATATAATAATACACTTAATGAAGGAAGGGTCATCTGAAGAAGATGAAGACCCTTCCTTTTTATATTTCTATGCTTTATTGTACTACTTTAAAATATGTAATATAATCATTACATATATCAATTTTATTGGGGAATTTTGATTCCAGAAAAAAATTTAAAGTTTAATCTAATAAAATATTTAAAATAGAAGATAGAGATATTACAGGAAAAGGTCCATCAATACCCGTATATCATAAAGATAATTATGAAGAACATGAAAAAGAATCTGTAATTAAAGTAGGACAAGATAGTAGATATATAATAGCTCAAACCAATATGGATAAATATTATATATTAGATACAAAGGAAGAAAGTGTACTTGAATTTTAATTAGAGAATGAACTTAATTTAAATAAAAAAGAACTAGGTATTTCAGATGATGTTTCGTTAGAGAGTTTAGATAAATATAAAAAGAATAGATTTAGGATATTTGGATTGGTGAATATTTGTAATTCTAATACGAGGTAAATAGACTTTAGATATTATAATTTTGTAAGGGAGAAATAAACTTGAAAATATTAAAAAATAAATTGATTTTAGGGTTAGCTTCAATAATAGTGTTGATTTTAACTATATTTAGTTACTCTAAAATAAGAGAATATAATGTTTTAAAAGATGTTTTTGTATTTAAAAATGAAAATATCGTTTCAATTTGGAGAGTAAAAAAAGGTGAAGATATTCACGATTATAATTATAAATTGGAAAGTAATGAGATTGATTTTTTAAGTGATATACTTACAAACTCAAAATTAAAAAAAGCCACTACAAATGA
>CALFLM010000031.1 GCA_937880075.1 uncultured Romboutsia sp.
AAACTTTATGTAGTAATTTCAATGTGTTTAGTAAAATAACTAGCACAACAGATTAACGTAGTATTTTATAATATTAATCTATTTAAAACACTAATAAATAAAAATGGGCCGTCGCACTAAAAAAATTATATACAATACTTTATGCTAATTCAAATTATACATAACTATATATTGTATTATTTACTCTTAATGCGACATCCCCTTAATTCATTTAATTCAAATCTTTTATATAAATGGTAAAACTAAAGATAATATTGTTATTATAAATATAAGTACTGTAAATATTTTACCTTTAGGATTTGCCATATTTACACTCCATCCAGCACCTAACCTTTTTTGCACTAAAAACTGTGGATCATCCTCATTATAGTATATAAACCCATATATCCATTTTTCATCATCACTTTCCATTTTATAAACAGATCTATCCTTTGTATCTAAAGATGTAAGCATTATATAAAAATAAATTAAGGCTACTGTAATAAATATTGGAGCTATACAACCTATAATTATAATTACTATAGGTATATTTTCTTGCTTAACCATATATATAGGTATTGTTGTTGTCATAGATTGTATGCTAAGCATAAGAAGTAAAGATGAATATCCTACTCCGTTTAAATAGTTTTTAACTTTTATTAGCTTTTCATCTTTTTTATCACTATCTATATAAATTCTACTCTTCAAACTACCTAAGAAAATATATGCCAATAATATAACCATAGGTAAATCTATGAAATTAATTAGAAATACATTTTTTATTGACTTTTTCGAAAAAATATCTGCCTCTCCATTTATTCCCCAATGAGTTATAATAGTTTCTGGCATTGACTTATAATTTATAGCTACATATAAAAATGAAAGTATTGAAAGTCCTATACATACTCCAAATAATATTTTAAACTTTTTAACTACTTTATTTTGAATTAAAGTTAATTCTTCATTTTTATATACATTTTTTAATTTATCATGTTTTTTAGCCATCTCTATACTATGCTCATTTATATATTTACTCTTATATTCCTTTACTTTTGTATATGCTTTTTTTAAATTAATATATGCTAAAAATAAATATACGCAAGTAGTTAATAAAATACTTATAGATGTATTTAATGTAAATAAGAAATTAACTATAAAATATGCCAGTATAATTATAAATAATCCTTTATTTAAACTAAACTTAAATTCTTTATCAATTTTATTTTTTAAACTATCACTTAACTCTATGACTCTTATATATACTCCATAAAAATAATCTCTACTACTTATTAATTGAGTGTTTATAACTAATAAGTGAGTAAACAATATTATAATTATAAATACTATATCCCCAATTATATTGTTCATAAATTCATCTCCCCTAATATTTTATTACTATTATTATATATTTTTATAAATATAACCTCTATAATTATAACACTTTATCAATAAAATATAAAAGCTCCCATATTATTGGAAGCTTTTATATTTTTCTTCAAAGAAAGTATTTAATTTTTCAAGTGACTTTGATAAAACCTGTTCTTCTTCATCTGAAAAGTTACTAAGTATTGCACATATCATCTCTTCATGAAATACTTGATGCACTTTATAAACTTCTTCTCCTTTAGAAGTTAAGTTCACAAGCACCACTCTTCTATCTTCTTCAATTCTTTTTCTTTCAACGTATCCCTTTTTAATAAGCTTTGTTATTGCTGTAGTTAATGTTCCTACAGTTATTCTTAAATCATGTGCGATTTCTCCCATAGTTCTAGATTTATCCAAACCAATTGCCTCTATTGTGTGTATTTCAGTTATAGACAAATCAGTGAATTCTGTATTCTTAAGAGACTTTTCTTCAATATGTAAAATATCATAAAATAATTGAACTAATAATTTATTTAATACTTCTTCTATTTTTCTCATAATAACGCTCTCCATAGTTTTATTTTCAAATATTATTATAATAAAATCTACATTTAACTTCAATTGTTACATACATATTTTAGGAGAAAAATGTATAAACACATTTCATTTATGGTAATATTTTTGTAGTTCATAATTTTATATCCTTTCATCTAAAGTTATTTTATTGTTATTATTACTGTAACATTAGTATAAACTTATGAGCTATTTTTTTATCCATTTTTAAGTTTTACATTTTATATTATAATTCATCATATGAAAAAATAGAATCATATTTCAGTTTACATAATTTAAATAAAGTAACCTTAGCTCATATTAAATTAAATTTACCTATTAATTATATTCTAATATTGTTAATAGTCCATAATATAGCATTAAATCCTGATGGTTATTTTCCATCAGGATTTAATGCTATATTATTCTCTTTATGACTAAAAGCTAATTTTAATAAAATAGGTGAAATTATAGTTGTAAAAACAACAACTATAACAATAGGTCCTAACATTACACTAGAAAGAACTCCAAGTGCTACACCCTTACTTGCAACTATAAGTGCAACCTCACCTCTAGATACCATACCAGCTCCTATTTGTATACATTCCTCATTTGAAAAATGACACATCTTAGCACCTATACCTGCACCTATAATTTTAGTTAATATAGCTATGACAGTAAGCAAAGTAGCAAACATTGCTATTCCCATACTCATATTAGGTAATACAACCTTAAGTCCTATACTAGCAAAAAATACTTGTGATAATAAAGAATAAGATAAAATATCTAATCTACTGGCTACATATGTTTTTCTCTCTACATTAGATAATATCAATCCTGCAATAAATGCACCCGTAATATCTGCAACACCAAATACCTCTTCAGAAATATAAGCTAATAGTAAACAGAATACAAGAGCAGCAGTTATAAATCTTCTTCTATCTTTATTTTCATATTTCATCCATATATCAAATAGTTTATGTGAAATAATTCCAATTACAATTACAAAAATAAAATATGCAACTATTTTTAGCAATACAAAACCAACATTTACAGAAGTATCTGCCATACTACTTATAATAGTTAATGCAATAATACCAAGTATGTCATCTATAATAGCAGCTCCTAATATTGCAGTACCAGCAGAAGTGTTTAATTTCCCCATTTCTTTTAAAGCCTCTACTGTAATACTTACAGAAGTTGCTGTTAAAATAACTCCTATAAATATATTTTGTAATAAAACATTTGTAGTAGCTCCTTTCATTATGTCTAGGTCATTAAATAAATATGCCACTAAAAATCCACCAATTAGAGGAATTAATACACCAAATAACGCAATTATAAACGATGCTTTCCCAGTTTTCTTAAGTTCTTTTAAATCAGTATCTAGCCCTGCAGAAAACATTAATACAATAACACCTAACTCTGATAATTGTATTATAAAATTTGTTTCTTTTAAGATATTAAGCATTGCAGGCCCAAATATTAATCCTGCTAATAATGCACCTACAACTTGAGGCATTTTAAATTTTTTAGTAATTATACCTAAAAGTTTTGTACTTAATAATATTAAAGCTAAATCTAATAAGTATCCATAAGATAGCATACACTAATACTCCTCCAATAATATATATTAATATATTGTATAACATTATATTAATATATGGAAATTGTATCAAAGTGCTACACCTTAAATTGAACTAATCATAAAAACTCAATTCACTTGATATTTTGCTTAAATTAACACGTTACAACTTTTTCAAATTCTTATTTAGAAAATCTTCTTCTGAGTATAAATTTATAATAAGATTTATGATTTGTTTTTCTTTTTTCTATTCTAGTCATAATATCATCTTTAGTTATAACTTAATGTATTATTTTTAACATAAATCTTTTTATCACATATAGCTGCACTTGACTTTCTGTGGGATACCATTACAACAGTTTTATCATTACAATGATTTTCTAAACTCTTTAGTATTTCAGCTTCATTTAAAGTATCTAAGTTACTTGTAGGTTCATCAAGTATTAATATATCCCCATCATGTAGGAATGCTCTAGCTATACCTAATCTTTGTCTTTCTCCTGAAGATAAATTTCCACCTAACTCGCCAACATTAGTCTTATATCCTTGTGGTAAAGTAGTTATAAACTCATGTATTGATGCTTTTTTACAAGCCTGTATTACTTCTTCTTCAGTAGCATCTATCTTACCTATTTTTATATTATTTTCTATACTATCATTAAATAAGAAAGTCTCTTGTGTAACTAAAGTTTGAGTTTTTCTTAAAGTTTTAGTAGGCACATTTTTTATATTCTTATTGTCTATATTTATTGATCCCTTATTTACATCCCAGAATCTCATCATAAGTTTAAGTAATGTACTTTTACCACATCCACTTTCTCCAAGTATAGCTATTTTTTCACCTTTTCTTATATCTAGGTTTATGTTATTTAATAATTTTTCATTTCTATCACCATAGTTAAAGTCCATATTTTCTATAGACATTTCTGAAGTTTTAAGACTTATTTCACCTTCTACTTCATCAACTGCTGGTACTTCATCTAATATATCAAATAATCTTTGAGCACAAGCAAAAGTATGTATTAAGTTATTTGATAAGTTACTTAAAGCTACAACTGGACCAAATGAACTAGATAATAATACTATTGCTACTACTAATTGTCCTAAGTTTAATACATTATTTTGCATTAAGTATATACCAACAAATAAGAAAGTTAATATAGCTATCATTATAGTTACATCCGTAAAAGCTTTTATTATGCCTTCATGCTTTTTAATTTCATCTAGTTTATCATTTAATTTATCACTATTTTCATTTATTTTAGCTAATCTTTTTTCACCTTGATTAAATAATAATACTTCTTTTATACCTTTTAATGATTCTAATAAGAAACTATTTGTTTTAGCAAATTCTTCTCTATATTCTACCCCAGCCTTATTTCCATATTTAGAAGAAACAACTGGTACTACATAACCTACTATTATATAAAATCCTGCTGATATTAATCCAAAGTATATATTAATACTTCCTAAAACTAACGCTATTATTATAGAAGTAATTATTGCTATAGCTATTGGAGCTACTGTATGAGCGTAAAATACTTCTAATAATTCTATGTCACTTGTTATTACTGAAATTAAATTTCCCTTTTCCTTAGATTCTAGCTTTGATGGTGCTAATTTTCTAAGTGCTTCATATACCTTATCTCTAAGTATTGCAAGTATCTTAAAGGCTATATAGTGACCTGAATATTGTTCTATATATCTAAGTAGTCCTCTAAGTATTGCACATACTATTATTACAGTTATACTTTCTTTAAATGTTACTCCCATATCTATTCCAAGCTTTGTAGCAATAGCAACTCCTCCAAAAGTTGTTATTGCTATTGCAGCTAAAAATCCTAGTACTCCAAAACTTATTGTTATCATCATAACTGGTGCTAGTGGCTTAAGTATTTTTATAAGCCTTGCCATAATTTTTATACCTGATTCTCTATTATTCACTTATAGCCACCTCCTTTTGTATTAAGTTCTCATTGTATATACTTTCTAAGTTTATTTGATGATTTACTAACTGTGCATATTTTCCGTTGTTCATCATAAGTTCTTTATGACTTCCACTTTCTACTATATTACCTTTGTCTAATACATATATGTTGTCTGCATTTTTAACATTAGCTAATCTATGAGATATTACTATAACCGTTTTATTTTCTGCTAATTCATATATAGCCTTCCATATCTTTTCTTCACTTTCTACATCTATATTTGAAGTTGCTTCATCGAATATATATATTTCTGGATTAGTTATTATAGTTCTAGCTAAAGCTAATCTTTGCTTTTGACCACCTGATAATAATGATCCACCTTCTCCAACATTTGTTTGTAATTTTTCTGGTAAGCTTTGTACAAAGTCATATAAATTAGCTTTTTTAAGTGCTTCATTTATTTCTCTTTCATTTGCATCAAATTTACACATTCTTAAGTTGTCTTCTATTGTTCCATTAAATATGTATGCACTATGGTTTATAAACCCAACCTTCTTAGTTAATACTTCAAATGGTATATAATTTAGATCTATTCCATTTAATGTTATTTCGCCGTTATCTACTTTTTCTTGTTTTAATAGTAAGTTAGTTATAGTACTCTTACCACATCCACTTTCCCCAACTAAGGCAATCATTTTTCCTTTTGGTATAGATACATTTACATTTTTAAGTACGTTTCTTTCTTTGTCATAACTAAAGTCTACATTTTTTATTTCTATATTTATATCTTTTAATAAATTCATTTCTTCTTTAGTTAAGTTTTCTACTTTTTCTATTTTTGCATCTAATAAATTAAATATTTTATCACTTGCAGCCATACCATTCATAGCTACGTGGAAATATGATCCTAATAGTCTTAGTGGTATAAAGAATTCTGATGAAAGTAATATTATTATAAGAACTTGACCTATAGTTATATTTCCTTGACTATATTGATTTATGGCTATTATTATACCTAGAGCTGATCCTCCAAAAGCAATAAGGTCCATAATATTTATAGAGTTTAATTGCATTGATAATACTTTCATAGTTATATTTCTAAAGTTTTCAGCTTCTTTGTTCATTTCTTCATTTTTTTCTGCATCTAAATCATATATCTTTAATGTTGTAAGTCCATGTAAGTTCTCTAAGAAAGAATCTCCTAAATTAGTATATATACCCCAATACTTTCCTAGTAGTTTTTTTGCAAATTTCATTACAGCTATTATTGATACAGGTATTAAAGGTACACATATTAATAATACTATAGCAGCTTTAAAGCTTATTGGTGCTACCACTACAAACAGTGTAAGTGGTGCTAATAAACTATAAAATAATTGCGGTAAATATCTACCAAAGTATATTTCTAGGGCCTCTACTCCATCTACTGATATTTGCACAGTTGATGATGTTGATATTGTATCCTTATAGTTAACACCTAAATCTAATAACTTTTTATATATTTTTGCTCTTAAGCCTTTTCTAACTTCTGTCGAAGATTTAGAAGAGAACTTTGTTGATAAGAAATTACATACAAATCTAATTCCTAACATTGCTAATATAAATACTGATGAACCTATCATATTTATATTAAAATCATTATTATATAGTTTATCTATTACATTACCTATATAAACTACTATTGCAATATTACATATTATAGATATCCAGTTCATTAAAACTGTCATAGCTACCCATTTTTTTGAATCATCACAAAGTGATAATAACCTTTTATTGACCATCATATACCTCCCTATTCGTCTCAACTTTTATTGTCTTCATTTTTGTAAACACTACTACTTTTGCTAACCACATAACTACAATCACAAATCTCATGATTTGGCTCTCAATAGTTATAAACATAAATAGTAATAATAATGAAACTGGAATTGTTAAGCAAAGTTTTGCTTTCAGTGTCATTCCACCTTTTTCTACAAATGATTTTACATATTTTTTGTACAATTTAGTTTGCATAAACTTTTCATTTAATTTTTCACTACCTTTTAATAAACAATATGATGTTAATAAAAACAACGGTGTAGTTGGTAATAATGGTAAAAATATCCCTATTACTCCAAGTACAAATGCTATTAATCCTACTAATAAAAACATTATTTTTTTTAATTTGCTCATTACACTCTCCCTCCTAACAAGCTTTTTGTGGAATGAAATAAATTTCATCATCATCTTTTCCTATAAATCTTTCTACTTGATAAACATCTTTTATAATATATTTGTATATTACTATAATCAATAATTACTATTATTTAATATTAGTTATTATTTTTATTGATATTTTCCTTTTAACTCAATAAATTGATAGTGATTTTCATTTATATTTAATATTTTATTTAATATACGTTATTTTTTCTTAAATATATTTGTTTTTTATAAATATATTTATATTAATTTAAAGGATATAAAATTTTTTATTAATCATTCTCAAAAACAAAAAGCTGGATAAGAAATTAACCTTATCCAGCTTATATTAAACTATTATTTATTATTTTAATGCATCTTTAACATTGTCTATCATAGTTTGAGTAGAATCTAATCCACCTGCAACTACATACCATGCTGCTGAGTCTAAGTATACTATTTTATCATTTTTATATGCATCTGTTGATTTTATTAAATCGTTATCAAATAAAGCTTTGGCTGTACCTTCTCCACCTGTAGCACTTCCTTTATCTACAACAAATATGTATTCTGGATTTTGCTCTGCTATGTATTCAAAAGTAACTTGTTGACCATGATTAGATTCTTCTATTGAAGCATCTTTATTTGTAATTCCTAATTGGTTATATATTAAACCAAATCTAGATTTATCAGAGAATACACTTATGTTTCCTTCACTAACCATAGTTGTTAAAGCATTAGCATTTTTTTCTTCTGCCATAGCCTTAACTTCATCCATTTTTTTCGTTAAGTTATTTAAGTTTTCTTTTACAAAGTCTTCTTTACCAAATATTTTACCTAATACATCTAAATTACGGCTAAAATCTGTAAGATAATCGCTTCCATCTACTGATAAGTATACAGTTTTAGCTATTTTTGCAAATTTATCATACATATCTGCTTGTCTTCCACTTATTATTATTAAATCAGGATTTAATTCATTTATTGCTTCAAAGTCAGGTTCTTTTAACCCTCCTAAATCAGTATATTTTTCATCTTCATACTTTGATAGGTATTCTGGCAAAGATCCCTTTGGAAGTCCTACAACTTCAATCCCCATATTATCTAATATGTCTAGTGCTCCATAGTCTAACGTAACTACTCTTTCAGGATTTTTTGTAACTTCAACAGTTCCATTTTCATCTTGAACTGTAACTATTTCAGTTCCTTTAACCTCTGTATCTTGTGTTTTATTTTTACTACCTAGTGCAAATGCACCTAATAACCCTACTATTGCAACACCTGCAATAATTGCTGCTTTTTTATTCATAATAACTCCCTCCAAATATTTTCATTTTGTTAAATTATTTTATATTTAATTCTCTTTATTAAGTGCAAAAGAGAATTATTATCATTAATAATATATACTGATTTTATTTCCATCTATTTCTTGCACATTAAAGTCCATTTCATAAATTTCTCTTAATGTATATTCATTTATAATTTCATCTACAGTTCCTTGTTTTGCTATTTTGCCATCTTTAAGTGCTACTATATAATCTGAGTAACAAGCTGTAAAGTTTATGTCGTGCATTACAAGTATTATAGTTTTTCCTAATTCATCACAAAGATTTCTTAATACCTTCATCATAGATGAAGCATTTTTCATATCTAAATTATTAAGAGGTTCATCTAAGAATATATATTCTGTACCTTGAGCTATTACCATTGCGATAAAAGCTCTTTGTCTTTGTCCCCCACTTAATTCATCTAAATACTTATCTTGTATATCTACTAAGTTCATATACTCTATAGCATCATCTACAAACTTTTCGTCTTCTTCAGTTAATCTTCCCTCACAGTAAGGAAATCTACCAAAACTAACTAACTCTCGTATTGTAAGTCTCATATTTAAGTTGTTTGATTGCTTAAGAATAGCTATTTTTTTTGATAATTCTTTCTTATCCCAACAACTAATTTCTTTTCCTTCTATATAGACTTCACCTAAATCTCTTTTCATAAGCCTAGTTATTATAGATAAAAGTGTACTCTTACCAGCTCCATTAGGTCCTATAAATGAGGTTATCTTTCCTTTTTCTATATTTACAGATATATTATCAACTACTTTTTTACTCTCATATTTTTTTAATATATTTTTTACTGCAATCATATTCTGCTCTCCTTTAATAATAAGTACATAAAGTATATTCCACCTATTAAGTTTATAATTACACTTACTGGTGTACTAAAGTTAAATATTCTTTCTGCTAATAACTGTCCAGCTACTAATATAAATACACTTAGTAATATAGACATTGTTATTAAGTACTTATGTTTATAAGTTGTTATCATTTGCCTTGAAAGATTTACTACTAATAATCCTAAAAATGTAATTGGACCTACTAATGCTGTTGATATTGATATGAATATAGATACTGTTAAAAATAATTTTCTAACTAATTTATCATAATCTATACCTAAATTTATAGCTTGGTCTCTACCTAAATTTATAACATCTAGATATTTTAAATCATCATATATAAATGGAATCACTAGTATAATTAATATGATTGATATTAATAATATATCTATATTAACATTATTAAAACTTGCAAATAGTTTATTTTGTAATACTAGATATTCATTTGGATTTATGACCATTTGCATGAAAGATGATAAACTACTAAATAATGTTCCTCCTATCATACCTGCTAATAATAGGAATAATATATTTGAATTTTCCTTTTTAAACATTAATTTATAAAGTAGTGAGGATAATAAAATCATACCTACTACACATATTACAAAGTTGTATTTTTTATTTACAATAAATACACTTGAACCACCTAATACAAAGACTATTACTGTTTGTATTAATACATATAGTGAATCTAGCCCCATAACGTTAGGAGTCAGTATTTTATTTCCTGTTATAGTTTGGAAAATTGCAGTTGAAATTGATATACATACTCCTGTTAATACTATAGATAGTAATTTCGGTATACGTTGTGATAAAGCATAGTCCATATTATTTACATTTAATCCTATACTTAAAAATAAAACACTTACTATTAATATAAGTATCCCTAAAATAAAAATTTTATTTTTATCTTCACTTTTTTTATACTTTTTTTTATTTACTTCTTTTTCTTTATTTAATTTAGCACTTAGCTCCATATCCAGCCCTCCTAAATATCATACAAAGGAATATTGCACTTCCTAAAACTCCAACTGTAAGACCAACTGACAATTCATAAGGATATATAATTATTCTGCTTAATATATCACATATTAAAACAAATAAGGCACCAAACAATGCAGTATGACCTATATTTTCTCCAACGTTATCTCCTTTGTATAAAGAAACTATATTAGGAACTATCAATCCTATATATGGTATATTTCCAGCTGTTATTACAACCGATACTGTTACTAATGATATTATAACAAGCCCTAAATTAACAACTTTTTCATAATCCACACCTAAATTTTTAGCAAAATCTTCACCCATACCCGCTACGGTAAATTTGTTAGCATATAAAATTGCTATTATTATAAGTGGTATGCTTATGTAAATTAACTCATAATTACCCCTAAGTATCATTGAGAATTTCCCCTGCATCCAAGAATTTATATTTTGCATAAGTTCAAATCTATATCCTAAGAAACTAGTAATTGATCCTATTATATTCCCACACATTATTCCAACTAATGGAATAAAAATTGCATCTTTAAACTTCAACGTTCTTATAAATTTCATAAATATGTATGTTCCACCTAATGCAAAAACAAATGATATTAAAGCTTTTTGTATTGGTGATGCATTTGGCATTAATATCATTGCTACAACTATTCCAAATTGTGCCGAATCTATTGTAGCTCCTGTAGTTGGAGATACAAATTTGTTTTTACTAATTTGTTGCATTATAAGTCCACATATACTCATTCCCATACCTGCAAGTATTATAGCTATAAGTCTTGGGAATCTACTTATTAATATTATGTTTATACTTTCTTTATTAAGGCTAATAACGTCTGAAATAGTTATACTTTTAGCCCCTATAAGTAAAGAAATTAAAGACAATGTAATTAACATTATTGCTAAATATCTTTTTTTCATATTATTTTCCCGCCTTTTATTATTGATAATATTTATTATAATATATTGATATTCATTTTCAATTTATATTAATTTTATACCAATAATTCTTACTTATAAACATATTTTTCTGTTTTTTGTAAAATATGTTTATAACATAATAATATCTTTATAAATATATAAACATAATTTTATTATTTATTTAATTTACAAAGATTACAATCTCCCATACAATACTTAATTTCTTTTATACAATTTTCAAAAGCTAATTTCCCACTGCTATGACTTCTAAGTATTGGTATATTTTGTCTTCTTGCTTCATCTTCAGCTTTCATAGCCATTTTATGTGAAACAGTTGATGTAAATATGATTATTGCATCTGGACTACCTATGGAATTTATCATCTTTCTGCACATTTTAGTATAAATTTTAGTTTTATAACCAAAAGATTTAGCTATTGATTTATAGTAACTTTCCATTCTTTCGTTTCCACCAATTACTAATATACTCATTTCTACCTACTCCTTTATAACTTTATAAAATAAACTTTTATCAGTATAAATTTTGCCTATTTAGAAAATAATTATTATATTAATATGATAATTATATTGAAAATAATTGTCAATTGGTTTTTTTTATCATTGATAATTATTTTCATATTTGTTATTATATATTTAATTTATAATAGTTATCATTATAGGAGGTAAATATGAATATTTGTAATAGAAATTGTTGTGAATATAAAATAAATTCATCTTATATAAAATGGTTAATTGAAGTTTTAGGCCCAGTAATTCTTGGTTCTAAACCTTCAGAAATATTGAATATATCATCAAAAGATAAAGATAAAGACTCTAAATTAAATGATATAAATTCTTTTTTTAACAATTGTTCAAAATTATCTTACCATGTAATTAATATATCTGATGGTGGTATACGAATAATATTTATAAATAAAAGTTCGCTATCTAATGTATTAGATAATAAAAAATGTTTAAACTTCTTAAAATTTATAGGATACCCATCTAACTATAATCTAGATAAATACATAAACCTATTGATAGATAAACTTCATACTAAAGATTTTCCTCATGAAATAGGTATATTCTTAGGTTATCCATTAAAGGACGTTGTAGGATTTATGGGATATGGTAATTATAAATTCTGTAAAACTAGATATTGGAGAGTTTATGGAGATGAATCTATTTCTGATGGCATATATAATAAATTTATAAGTGATAGAAGTAAAATGAAAAAATTATTAGAAAGTAACTCACTAAGTCAACTTAAAACTGTAATATAAAAAGGAGCATATGCTCCTTTTTATATTTTATATAATCTATCAAATTATAAAAGTTAGTTTTGTATTTTTCTACTATTTTATATCAGTCTAATTTTTCACTTACTTTTTTGACTAGATTATTAAGGTTTAACATAAATTTACCCTTCAAATAAATATAGATAATCTTCATATCCTTCTTTCACCATGTTATCTTTAGGTACAAACTTAAGCGATGCTGAATTTATACAATATCTAAGACCTCCAAATTCTTTTGGTCCATCATCAAATACATGACCTAAATGAGAGTTTGCTTTACTACTTCTTACCTCTGTTCTAAACATACCATGTGTAAAATCACTTTTTTCCATTATACTAGTTTCTTTTACTGGTTTTGTAAAGCTTGGCCATCCACAACCTGAGTCAAATTTGTCCTTAGATGAAAATAATACTTCACCATTTACTATATCAACATATATTCCTTCTTCTTTATTATCATAGTATTCATTTTTAAATGGTGGTTCTGTTTTATCATTTTGTGTTACTTCAAATTGTATTGGAGTAAGTTTATCTTTTAATAATTCTCTATTAAAGTTGTTCCTATCCCAATTTTCTTTTGTAAAGAAGTATCTTCCAGAACCAATATAATAACTATAATAGTGTTTAGGATTTTTCTTATAATAGTCTTGATGGTAATCTTCTGCTTCATAAAATACTGTAGCTTTAAGTATTTTTGTTGCTATTGGTAGATTAAAAATTTTACTTTCTTCTAATTCTTTTTTAGATTTTTGTGCTAATTCTTTTTGTTCTTCATCATGATAAAATATTACAGTCTTATATTTATGACCTCTATCATTAAATTGACCGCCACTATCAGTAGGATCTATCTGCTTCCAATATATGTTTAAAAGTTCTTCATAAGTTATTATTTCATCATCAAAGGTTATTTGTATAGCTTCTATATGACCCGTTGTATCACTGCAAACTTCTTCATATGTAGGATTCTTTGTATGACCTCCTGTGTATCCTGATACTACTTTTATAACTCCTTCATATTGATCAAAAGGTTTTACCATGCACCAAAAGCATCCTCCTGCAAATGTTGCTAATTTGTTCATATCATCAACTCCTTAATATTTTTATATTTAATATATTATAAACTTTATATATTTTAAATAATTTATAGATAATGTAATATAATATATTTATCTTTGCCATTACCAAAGATGTATCCTTAATTAAATAAAATATTTCCCAAATAATACGTTCAAATAATTATAATTTTTATATTTTATTTATTCCCTATTTTTATATACTTAACCTATTATAGAGTTAATTTATGGTATAATATATTCACAAATTATAACAAAGGATGGTAATGATATGTCTAAGAAAATTAAAAAAATATTTTTAGTAAGCTTACTTATAAGTTCACTAGCTTTAGTTGGATGCTCATCTAAGGATTCATCTTCTGATGAAGTTAGAACTCCTCCTAAAGAACTACCTATAGCTACTATAGTAGTTAAAGATTTTGGAACTATTGAAGCTGAGTTATATCCTCATATAGCACCAAATACAGTTAACAACTTTATATCTTTAGCTAATAGTGGATTTTATGATGGATTAACTTTCCATAGAATTATAAAAGACTTTATGATACAAGGTGGAGATCCTGAGGGAACTGGTATGGGTGGTCCTGGCTATAGTATTTATGGTGAATTTACTAATAATGAATTTAAAAATGATTTAGCCCATACTGAAGGTATATTATCTATGGCTAGAAGCCAAAATAAAGATAGTGCTGGTAGTCAATTCTTTATAGTTACTAAAGATGCTCCTCATTTAGATGGAGAATATGCTTCTTTCGGTAAAGTTATAAAAGGTATGGACATTGTTCATAAAATAGAAAATGTTGAAACTGATGCTAGTGATAAACCAGTTAAGGATGTTGTAATTGAATCTATAAAAGTTGATACTAAAGGAGTAAAATATAAAGCTCCTGATAAAATGTAGTTAATTAATATAAATAAGGTGTCGTATTTTACGACACCTTATTTATATTAATTAATTTTATTAGTTAACTCGTTGTACTAATTATTTAAAGTACTAGAGTCTAACAATATATATTTTGATAGTAAAAAAAACTTTATATAGTAATTTCAGTATGTTTATCAAAATAATTAGCACAACATATTAAGTTATATAATTATAATCAAAATTTATATTAAAAATCTTATTTTTTAATTATTCTATTAAGTTCTAGATTAATTTTCTTAACCATTCTTTTGTAAGCTCATCAGCAAATGTAGCGTCTACAGTATTTAAGTATATATCTGTATACTCTTCTTTACTCATATTAAATTTATCAGATATAACTTTTATTTCATTGCTTAAATCTATATTAGAAACAGTTCTGTTATCAGTGTTTATACTTAGGTTTATTCCATCTTTGTAAAAATCATATAATGGATATTGGCTAAAACCTTCAATTGCTTTAGTTTGAATATTGCTAGTTGGACACATTTCAAGAACAACTCCAGTTTCTTTGACTAAATCATAGGCATCTTTCATATCTTTTATTCTGACTCCATGGCCAATTCTTTGTGCTTTAAGTATATTTATAGCATCTATGACATTTTGACCACTTGCCGCTTCTCCTGCATGTATTGTTACATTATATCCATAACTTCTTGCAAGTTCTATTGCTTTTTTATATTTTTTAACAAAACCTTCTTCTTCATTTCCTGCTAAATCTATTGCTACTACACCTTTATTTAAGAATTTTTTCCCTTCTTCAACCACTAGTATAGCATCCTCTTCACTCATAGTTCTCATACAAGATAATATTATATTTCCTTTTATGTCATACATTTTTTCTGCTTTAGTTATCCCATCTACAACACTTTGTATAACATCTTCTATACTTAATCCTCCATCTAAGTGTAATAATGGAGCAAATCTAAGTTCTATATATTTTACATTTTCTTTTTGTGCATCTTCTAATAGTTCAAATGTAATTCTTTTTATATTTTTACTACTTTGCATAACCTTATTAGCTAAATCAAATCTTTTTAGATATTCATTTAAGGACGTACAATCACTTGGTACTTGAACCATTTTTTCAATATCGCATCTTTCATATGAATCTAGTTTTATTCCTTCTTTTTTAGCTATATCTATAATTGTATCTACTCTAACACTTCCATCTAAATGGCAATGTAGTTCTATTTTTGGTAACTTCGTTATCATTTTTATCCCCCTTAATCTTATTTATATATTATTATTTCATTTTTTATATAAAAAAAATTCTTGATTACAAAGAAAAGCTGCATTATAAATACAACTTTTCTTCGTAATCAAGAATTATCGGTTCTTGGTAGAAACTCCCAAACCTTATTATTGGGATTATACGAAATATTTATTTCTATATATTCTATTACCATTTATAATTATTGTCAATTATTTTTATAAAAATAAATAACCCCGTCGTATTTTACGAGGGGGTATATTTTATGAGTTTTTAACTATATTTTTATATCCTGTGTAAGTTGCATAAAAATATCCGATATAAACTACTATAAATATTAAAGCTGTCAATACTGACGATGCCCCTATATCAACTTTTCCAAACATCATTATAAAATCATTAGCTACATCTATACCTACTAAGGCATGTATAAATGCTAACCCTAGTGGTAGCGTAAAGTATATTAAAGTTTGAATAAATATAGTTTTATTTACCATTTTATCGTTTACACCAATTCTTTTTAGTGATTTGTATCTATCTATACTATCACTTGCTTCTGATAGTTGTTGTAATGATAGCACTGCCATACTTGATATTAAAAATATTATACCTAAATATATACCTACAAATAATAAAGTTGTTGTCATACCTTTATTTTCTGCATAACATTGATCTTTTGTATATCCTATTATAAAACCAACTTCATCATAGTTATATTCATTTGTATTTAAAAATTTATCGAATAAATTGTTAAATTTTTCTTCCGATTTTTCTCTATTCTCTAAATCATAATTTATATTTATACAAGATGATGTAGGTGTTAATCCTTTTACAAAATCATCCTTTACTACTACTGTAAATAAATTATCCGAAAACCCAGATGTGTGAATGGCATCCTGTATTACTTTTTTATTTTCAATATTAAACTCTTTATTATTTAACTTTATTTTATTGTTATTCTTTAATATATTATTTAATGTATTTACAATATTTTCGTTATTAGATAATATAAAAACATTATTATCATTTAAATTTACTGTATCTTTATTCTCTAATTTTCTTATTTCATTATATTTTGATTCCTCAAGTATATCTACATCTACTTTTGATAATGAAACTAATTCTTTTTTATCTACATATTTTTCTAAAGCATCTGATAGTTTTTCATATCCTTTATATATGTTGTAATATACGTATTTTTCCCCATTATTAAATTTAAAATTTAAATTTTCTAAAGATTCTTTTATACTTTTTATCTTATCATCTTTATTTACATACATTGTTGCACTAGCATCAAAAGGAGTAGTTTTCTTTAAATTTTTTTCTAATGCATCTTTGAAGCTAAATCCTGTTGATAGTATACCCATAGTTAAAAATAGCATCAAACATATTATAGACATTGATATAAAGTTTGTATTTATCTTGCTATTTATCTGTTTTAAAATAAATATATTCAAATTTTTAAAATAAAGATTTTTACTTTTCTTTATTATATTAATTCCAAATCCTGCTAAACTAAAGAAGATTAAAAAAGTTCCTATCACACCAAGTCCTATGGATAAATAAAATGGTGTATTAAATTTAAGTTCTGTTTTTTCAACAATTATATATGCTACTATTATTGATACTATTGCTAAAATAAATGTAATTAAATATATAAATGAATTTTTAACTTTTATATTTTCATTTTTTCTACTAGCTGTTAATAAATCTATTATTTTATACTTAGATATTACAAAGGTATTAAATAACATTACTAATATAAATATTATTCCAAAGTAAAGTATAGTTTTACCTATTGCACTTATTGATATTATAAATCTATATTCACTCATTGAAACCTCAAATAATTTACTTGTAAATACTGATAATCCTTGAGATAATATAATTCCTAAAACAAGCCCACTTACTAAGGATATTAATCCAACTAAAAATGTTTCTATTAATAATATTTTAGAGATTTTGCCTTTACCCATACCTAAACTCATATATATACCAAGTTCTTTTTTACGCTTTTTAATTAAAAAATTATTAGCATAAACTATTAATGATCCTAGTATTATGCTTACAAATACTGAAACTCCTGATATTAACTGAAGCATCATATCAATATTTTCTGATTCACTACTGTTTAATACCATAAGTGCTTTTTGAGATTCAATAGAGTTAAAACTATAAAATATACATACCGATAATGTAAGTGTTAAAAAGTATATACTATAGTCTTTAAAACTTTTCTTTATATTACCTAGAGCAATTTTAAAATACATTATCATCCCCCCCTAGTAGTGTTATAACTTCGATTATTCTGTTGAAAAATTCTTTTCTACTATCATTCCCTCTTACTAATTCACTAAAGATTTTTCCATCTTTTATAAATAAAATTCTGTGAGCATAACTTGCTGTAAATGCATCATGAGTAACCATAAGTATTGTTGTTTTTAAATCATTATTTAAACTTTCAAATCTTTCAAGCAATAATCTTGCAGATTTTGAATCAAGAGCACCTGTTGGCTCGTCTGCAAGTACTAATGATGGATTTGTTACTATTGCTCTTGCTGATGCTACTCTTTGCTTTTGCCCGCCACTCATTTGATATGGATATTTATTTAGTACTTTTTCTATTTCTAAATATTTAGCTACTTCTTTTATCTTTGAATCTATATTAGATACGTTTTCTCCTTTTATTGTTAAAGCTAATGCTATATTTTCATAGGCTGTTAATGTATCTAGTAGGTTAAAGTCTTGAAATATAAATCCAAGTTCATTTTGTCTAAATTTATCTATTTCTTTTGATTTTAGTCTAGTTATATCTTTATCGTTTATTATTATATTTCCAGTAGATACAGTATCTATTGTTGATATACAGTTTAGTAATGTTGTCTTTCCACTACCTGAAGGACCCATTATTCCAACAAATTCACCTTCATCGACTTTAAAACTTATGTTGTCTATAGCTTTTGTTGTGTTATCTTTATTTCCATAATATTTTTCTATTTTTTCTACTTTTAATATATTTTTCATTACATCTCCTCCTAAGATTTCTTATGTATTTATCTTACCCTATTAGTTTAAATTTACATATTTATTTATCTTTCATTTTGCTTACATTTTCGTAAGATATAGTTTAAATTCTTGAAAATATCAAAGTTATTATCAGAAAAAAAAGCAAGTACTTTCTAATGGAAGTAATTTGAAGATTAAAATAAAATATAATAATAAATAAAGTGGATAAGATAACCTTATCCACTTTGTCCATAATCTATTATAAATATTATTTTATAATAAAGAATATATTTTATAATTATAAATCATTAGTATATATTTTACATGTAGGAAATACTATACTTATTTCTGTACCTTCATTTTTCTTTGAAGTTATTCCTATAGCAAGTCCAAGCTTTTCACAAAGCTTCTTACACAAATATAAGCCTATACCTGTAGATTTACCAAATTTTCGTCCATTTTCACCTGTAAATCCTTTTTCAAAAACCCTATTTATGTCTTTTTCACTAATACCTTCTCCATTATCCTTTATATATAAGGTTATGTTATTTTGTTTTTTTATTGAAGATATAGTAATCTTTCCTTTGCTTAATTTAGAGTATTTTATAGAATTACCAATTATTTGATTTAAAATAAACTCAACCCATTTAGGATCACTGTAAACTTCTTCATTTACACTTTCTATATCTATACTAATCTTTTTATTAATAAAATCACTAGCATTTTTCTTTATAACTTTTCTTATACTTTTTTCTAAATTAAAACTTTTTATTATGTAGTCTGAACTTACTTCATTGCTTCTAGAATAATATAAAACTTGATCTATATAATCTTCTATTTTTTTTATTTCATATTTCATGCTTATTGGAATATCATCTTCATAATTTTCAGCAATTAGCATCATAGATGCAATTGGTGTTTTTACTTCATGTACCCAAGTTTCTATATATTCTCTATA
>CALFLM010000032.1 GCA_937880075.1 uncultured Romboutsia sp.
AAATACAATAAATAATAAAATTATTTTATAATGTAGAGTTATTATTAGAACATATATATACTAAAAAATATAATAAAGTAATAACATGGCAATACTAAAAGAGATTTATAATTATGAGGTGATATAATATGAATGTAGAAAAGACAATAAATAAATTAATAGATAAAATAAATTATCATAATGACAAATATTACAATGAAGATAGTCCAGAAATATCAGATATAGAATACGATAGTTTAGTAAAAGAGTTGATTAAACTAGAGGAAGAAAATCCACAATTTAAGAGAGTAGATTCTCCAACTAATAGAGTTGGTGGAAAGCCATTAGAGAAATTTAATCAAATAACACATAAAATACCAATGTTAAGTTTATCTAATGCATATTCTGATTCAGATTTAAAAGACTTTGATAAAAGAGTAAGAGATATGGTAAATGAAGATATTGAATATGTAGTTGAATTTAAGATAGACGGTTTATCAGTAGGTCTTACATATAATAATGGAGAATTTCAAAATGGAGCAACTAGAGGTAACGGTATTGTAGGAGAGGATATATCTAAAAATCTAATGACTATTAAAAGTATACCTCTTAAAATAAATAATAATGATGAGATAATTGTAAGAGGAGAAGTATATATATCGAAGGAAGATTTTAAAAAGGTAAATGAGCAACAAGCAGAACAAGATCTTCAAGTATTTGCAAATCCAAGAAATTTAGCAGCAGGATCTCTTAGACAATTAGATCCAAAGTTAACAGCTAAAAGACCTTTAGATATATTTATATTCAACTTAGAGTACTTAAAAAACAGTCAATTTAAAAGTCATAGCGAGTCTTTAAAATTTTTAAGTGATTTAGGATTTTCTGTAAGCCCAAATTATAAAGTATGTAAAAACATAGATGAAGTAATAGAGCATATTGAATATTGGACAGAAAATAGAGAGAAACTAGCATTTGAGATAGATGGAATGGTAATAAAAGTAAATGACTTAAAGCAAAGAGAGTCTATGGGATATACAGCAAAAAGTCCAAGATGGGCTATTGCGTATAAATTTCCAGCAGAAAAGAAAAAAACAAAAATAATAGATATTATCGTAGAAGTAGGAAGAACGGGAACTATAACTCCTACAGCTGTTTTAGAGCCTGTAAGACTTGCAGGAACAAGCGTAAGTAGAGCAACATTACATAATGAAGATTATATCAAGGAAAAAGATATAAGGATTAATGATACAGTTTTAGTACAAAAGGCAGGAGATATAATACCTCAAGTACTTGAAGTAATAAAAGATGAGCGTAGTGGTGATGAGATAGAATTTAATATGCCTGATAAGTGTCCAGTTTGCTCAGAGCCAACAGTAAGGTTAGAGGGTGAAGCTGCTGTAAAATGTATAAATATATCTTGCAAAGCTCAAATAAGAAGAGGAATAATACATTTTGCATCTAGAGACGCTATGAATATAGATGGCTTAGGAGAATCTATAATAAGTTTATTATTAAACGAAAATATAATAAATGATATATCAGGTTTATATAAGATAAGGAAAGAAGATATTATAAATTTAGAAAGAATGGGTGAAAAGTCAGCTACTAATCTTATAAATGCAATTAATAAATCAAAAGAAAATGATTTATGGAGATTAATAAATGGATTAGGTATTAAATTTATAGGAACAAAGGCAGCAAAAATACTTGCTAATAGCTATAAAGATTTAGAAAATATAATGAATGCAACAGCAAGTGATCTTATAAATTTAGAAGAGTTTGGTGAGACTATGGCAAATAGTGTAGTTGAATTCTTTAAAGAAGATAAAAATATAAAAGTAGTAGAGAAATTAAAAGAGTATGGATTAAATACTAAAGCTATAGAAAATGAAAATGACGATATAAATAAAGTATTTGAAGGTATGAAAATTGTTTTAACAGGTACTCTTTCTACATTAAAAAGAAATGATGCAAAAGAGATGATAGAGTCAAGAGGTGGGAAGTCAACATCAAGTGTAAGTAAGTCTACTACTTTTGTATTAGCTGGAGAAGAAGCAGGATCAAAACTCACAAAGGCCAGTGAATTAGGTATAAAGGTAATAGATGAAGATGAATTTATAGAACTTTGTAAATTATCATCTAAAAAAGAAGTAGAAAGTAGATTGGTATAGTATTTAGAAAATATATAGAAGTTAAACTCGAAATATTAAGGATATTAAATATATATCTAGATGCTTAAATATGGAAAAATCCTAACTACTTATGATAATATTATAACTATAATATTGATTAAAATTATAAAATAGTTATAAAAATATATAAATTTAATATATAAAAGTACTAGAGAGATTTAAGTGAGGTATTATAAATGGCAAGAATTGATAATAGAAAGAATGATCAAATTAGAGATATAAAAATTACTAGAAATTATACAAAGTATGCAGAAGGATCTGTGCTTATAGAGATGGGTTCAACAAAAGTTATATGTACAGCATCTATTGAAGAGAAAGTACCTCCGTTTTTAAGAAATACAGGAACCGGTTGGATAAATGCTGAGTATTCAATGCTTCCAAGATCAACGCATCAGAGAAAGATAAGAGAATCATCAAGAGGAAAAGTTGATGGTAGAACACAAGAGATACAAAGATTAATCGGTAGAGCAATAAGATCTGTAGTAGATTTAACTAAAATAGGGGAAAGAACTATATGGGTAGACTGCGACGTAATACAGGCAGATGGAGGAACTAGAACTGCCTCTATAACAGGAGCTTTTGTAGCTGTAGTAGATGCTATAAATAAGCTACATAAATCAAAAGCAATAAAGCATATGCCAATAACAAATTTTGTATCTGCTATAAGTGTTGGTATAGTTGAAAAAGAGCACTTACTTGACTTATGTTATGAGGAAGATTCACATGCACAAGTAGATATGAATGTAATAATGACTGATAAAGGTGAATTTGTTGAAGTTCAAGGAACAGGAGAAGAAAGACCATTTTCTAGAGAAGATTTAAATAAATTATTGGAGCTTGGAGAAAAGGGTAATAAAGAATTAATAAAAGCTCAAAGAGAAGCATTAGGTGAGATTGCAGATGAAATATTAGGAGTAGAATATGGAGACGAAGTTGTTATAGCTACTAATAATGCGCATAAATTAGAAGAAATAGGGGATATATTAAATGACCTTGATTATAAAATATACTCTTTAAATGATGTAAACTTAGGTGGAATTGAAATTGTTGAAGATGGAAAAACTTTTGAGCATAATGCTTTAATAAAGGCTAGAACAATAGCTAAGAAGACTAACATGATAGCTATATCGGATGATTCAGGCTTAGAGGTTGATGCTATAGGAAAAAAACCAGGAATATATTCAGCTAGATTTGCAGGAGAGAATGCCACTGATGAAGAAAATAGACAAAAACTAATTAAGTCTTTAAAAAATATACCAATGAGCCAAAGAAGTGCAAGATTTATATCTGCTATAGCGGTTGTTTTCCCTGATGGAAAAGAATTTGTAGTAAGAGGAACTTGTGAAGGACATATAGGATTTGAAGAAAAAGGTAAAAATGGATTTGGATATGATTCATTATTTATAGTTGATGGATATAATAAGACATTTGCAGAAATACCTTCTTCAGTTAAAAATGCTATAAGTCATAGAGCTAATGCTTTAAAATTAATGAAGGTAGAGTTCAAAAAAAGGGTAGGTAAGTAATGAAAATAGGTATATTAAGTGATACACATATGATTAAAGAGTGTATTGATAAAACAATACCATACTTAAAAGACTGTGATTTAATAATCCATGCAGGAGATAATTTTTCGGACTCTAAGTATATACATAATATGACTAAAGTTGGAATTATGGCAGTAAAGGGTAATTGTGATTTTGATAATGTGGAAGATGAACTTATATTTGATATAGAAGATAAAATAATATTTTTATGTCATGGGGATAAGTATAACGTAAAGCGTGGACTTGACGAAATAGAAGTTAAGGCTAAAAGTATAAATGCTGATATTGTTATATTTGGTCATACACATACTCCATTAAACTTTAAGAAAGATAATATTATATATCTAAATCCTGGAAGTGTATCTTTACCAAGAGAAGTAGATTATAAAAGTTTTTCTATAATGAACCTTGAAAATGATAATATAAAAATAGAGCAAATAAGGTTATAAAAACTATTGAATTGTCTATATTTATGAAATTAACCCAACACTTGTAAATAAAAAAACTTATGTGCTATAATTAAAGAGTTAAGCTGTATAAATCATTACATAACAATATAGGAGGAATAAACTAATGAAAGCAGAATTAGTAAAAAAGGAAGGCAACAAGGTTACTTTAAAAATAACTGTAGATAATAATAAATTTGAAGAAGCAGTAAATAAAGCATATAATAAAACTAAAGGTAAATATAATATACCAGGATTTAGAAAAGGTAAAGCTCCAAAAGTAGTTATAGAAACTCAATATGGAAAGGGAGTATTTTACAACGATGCTATAGATATGTTATTCCCAGAAGTATATTCAGAGGCTATAAAAGAATTAAACATAGATCCAATAGATAGACCAGACTTAGACATAGAAGAAATAAGCAAAGATAACGGATTAGTTATGGTTTTAAACGTTGAAGTTAAGCCAGAGTTTGAATTAGGAGCTTATAAAGGTATAGAAATATCTAAAGTAGACAATACTGTAAGTGAAGATGAAGTAGAAGCAAGATTAAATGAAATGTTAAATAGACATGCTAGATTAACATCTGTTGAAGGTAAAGTTATAGAAAATGGAGATACAGCTGTTATAGACTTCGAAGGATTCGAAAATGGAGTAGCTTTCGAAGGTGGAAAAGGTGAAAACTATAACTTAGTTATAGGTTCAAATACTTTTATACCAGGATTTGAAGATCAATTAGTTGGTAAAAAAGCAGGAGAAGAAGTAGAAGTTAATGTTACTTTCCCAGAAACTTACCATGCAGAAAACTTAGCTGGAAAGCCAGTAGTATTCAACGTTAAAGTAAACGATGTAAAAGTTAAAGAAGTTCCAGCTTTAGATGATGAATTTGCAAAAGACACTAGTGAATTTGATACTTTAGCAGAATTAAGAGCTGATGTAAAAGCTAAGTTAGAAGAGCAAGCTAAAAATGCTGCAGATGCTGAAATGAAAAATGCTTTAGTTGAAAAAGTTTGTGCAAATACAGAAGTAGAAGTACCAGAAGCTATGGTTCAACATCAAATAGACAACATGTTAATGGAACTTAACTATCAATTACAATACCAAGGATTAAACTTACAACAGTTATTAGAAATGACTGGAAGAGGTTTAGAAGAGTTAAGAGAAGAAAGAAGATCAGATGCAGAAAAATTAGTTAAATCTTCTTTAATATTAGAAGCTATAGCTGAAAAAGAAAATGTAGAAGCAAATGATGCAGATTTAGATGCTGAGTTAGAAAAAATGGCTGCTATGTACAACATGGAAGTTGAAAAGATAAAATCTTCATTAAGAGAAGCTGATATAGAAGATATAAAAGGTCAAATAAAAATAAGAAAAACACTAGACTTATTAGTTGAAAATGCAACAATAGCTTAATCTTACAGTAGCCTTTTAGACTACTGTAAATTATATATAGAATAAATAAGAGATTTAGGGGGTATAGCAGATGGCATTAGTACCTGTAGTTGTTGAGCAAACAGGAAGAGGAGAAAGATCTTACGATATATATTCAAAACTTTTAAAGGATAGAATTATATTTTTAGGAGATGAAGTAAATGATGCTACAGCAGGACTTATAGTAGCACAGTTATTATTTTTAGAATCAGAAGACCCAGATAAAGATATACATTTATATATAAACTCACCAGGAGGAAGTATAACAGCAGGTATGGCTATTTACGATACTATGCAATACATTAAACCTGATGTAAGTACTATATGTATAGGAATGGCAGCATCTATGGGAGCATTCTTATTAGCAGCAGGAGCAAAAGGTAAGAGACTTGCTTTACCAAACAGTGAAATAATGATACACCAACCATTAGGTGGAACAAGAGGTCAGGCGACTGATATAGAAATACATGCTAAAAGAATCTTAAAGATGAAAGATACTTTAAATCAAATACTATCAGAAAGAACAGGTCAACCATTAGAAAAAATTCAAATGGATACAGAGCGTGATAACTTCATGTCATCAATTGAAGCTAAAGAATATGGTTTAATAGATGAAGTAATTACAAATAGACCTTAGATAGAAAGAGGTGCCTAATATGTCAAAAAATGAAGACAAAAGACAGTTAAAATGTTCATTCTGCGGCAAGAACCAGGAACAAGTCAAAAGGTTAATTGCGGGTCCAAATGTTTATATATGCGATGAGTGTGTTGAACTTTGTGATGAAATAATACAAGAAGAAATAGAGGAAGTAGTTGAAGAGGATACTGCATCTTTACCTAAGCCAAAGGAAATGATGGAGATATTAAATGATTATGTTATAGGCCAAGATAAAGCTAAAAAAGCATTGTCAGTAGCTGTATATAATCATTACAAAAGAATCTACAACAAAAAAGCTAGTACTAAGGACATAGAGATACAAAAGAGTAACATATTACTATTAGGACCAACTGGTTCAGGGAAAA
Organism: uncultured Romboutsia sp.; assembly: GCA_937880075.1. Taxonomy (GTDB): domain Bacteria; phylum Bacillota; class Clostridia; order Peptostreptococcales; family Peptostreptococcaceae; genus Romboutsia. The sequence continues at coordinate 6,620 of CALFLM010000032.1, forward strand.
CTTTATTAGCTCAAACTTTAGCAAAAACATTAAATGTACCTTTTGCTATGGCAGATGCTACATCATTAACAGAAGCTGGATACGTGGGAGAAGATGTTGAAAATATTCTTTTAAAACTTATTCAAGCAGCTGATTTTGATATAGAAAAAGCTGAAAGAGGAATAATATACATAGATGAGATAGATAAAATTGCTAGAAAATCAGAAAATCCATCAATAACAAGAGATGTTAGTGGAGAAGGTGTTCAGCAAGCACTATTAAAGATATTAGAAGGAACTGTTGCTAATGTTCCACCTCAAGGTGGAAGAAAACATCCACATCAAGAATTCTTAAAAATAGATACTACTAATGTATTATTTATATTAGGTGGAGCTTTTGATGGAATAGAAAAAATAATCCAAAAACGTGGTGGTGAGAAAACACTTGGTTTTGGAGCTAAAATAGAGAGTAAAAAAGAAATAGATTTAGGAAAGATATATGCACAAGTTCTTCCTGAAGATTTATTAAAGTTTGGTATAATACCAGAATTTATAGGAAGAATACCAGTTGTAGCAACATTAGACTTACTAGACGAAGATGCATTAATGCAAATTCTTAAAGAACCTAAAAATGCTTTAGTAAAACAATATCAAAAATTATTAGAACTTGATGATGTTGAATTAGAATTTAGAGATGATGCTCTTAGAGCTATAGCTAAAAAAGCAATAGAAAGAAATACTGGTGCAAGAGGTCTTAGAAGTATAGTTGAAAATACTATGATGGAGTGTATGTATGAAGTTCCTTCTAGAGATGATGTTAAAAAGGTTATAGTAACAAAAGAAGCTGTAGAAGGAAAAGAACAACCTATTTTAGTATCGAACGATGAAGAAGAAACTGCATAATAATGATTTTAAAACAGCCTATAAACTAGGCTGTTTTTTATTATAATTTAATTAGAAAAAGTAAAATTTTAGCATGATACTATTTGAACATAGGTAAGTTTTTATAATATATATTCTAATAATAATTCTACACTATAAAATAATTTTATTATTTATTGTATTTTTGAATAATACAAAATAATAACTTTACCTAATGAAGCATTTTAATTAAAGCATAATATATAATAATTTTTAAAAATAAAAATAAGTGTAGCTTAAATATGATTTGTACGAAATGATAAAATAGATATATACTATTATCAATAAGCCATTTAAGGGTTTACTAATTTGTGTAAATTAAAATATAGTGTATAATAAAGAATAAAGAGTTTATACATTATAAAATAAGGGCAAAATATATTATAGATTATTATTAATATTGAAAATTAAGAATTGTAAATATATAATATATAAAGCAATAAAATCTAGCACTTTATAAGGAGTGATATTGGTGGAACAGAATTATACTAAGATAGAACATGAATTACCGTTAATTCCACTTAGAGGATTAGCGATATTTCCATATATGATATTAAATTTTGATGTAGGTAGGGAAATTTCATTAAAAGCTTTAGATGCAGGGGCTTTAAATGATGATTTAGTATTTTTAACCTCTCAAAAAGAAGCTGAGACAGATGAACCTACTACGGATGATTTCTATCATGTAGGTACAATCTGTAAAATAAAGCAGATGATTAAATTACCAGGAGATACAGTACGTGTATTAGTAGAAGGTATCTCAAGGGGTAAAATAAAAGAAGTAGGAATGGATGAAGAAGAAGGCTACTTTAAAGCAGTTTTAGAAGAAGTTGCATATGATGCGGAAAGCGCATATGAAGATGTTGAGGTTGAAGCATTTGTAAGAAATGTTTTTGATGCTTTTGAAGAGTACATAAACATAGGGAATAGAGTTTCTCCAGAAATATTAATATCTTTAGCTGACATAGATAATGTAGATCGTTTCATAGATACTATAGCAGCAAACATATACTTAAAACCAGATCAAAAGCAATCAATACTAGAAGAGTTTGACATTAAGAAAAGACTAGAGTTAATATATACTATCTTATTAGAAGAAATAGAAATATTAAAAATAGAAAAGAAAATAACTCTAAGAGTTAAAAAGCAAATGAATAAAGTTCAAAAGGAATATTATTTAAGAGAACAACTGAAAGCTATACAAAAAGAATTAGGAGACGATGATGATATAAACTCTGAAGCTGATGAATATAGAGAAAAGCTTAATAAAATAAAGGCTACTAAGGAAACAAAAGAAAAAATAGCAAAAGAAATAAATAAATTCTCTAAAGTATCTACTATGTCTCCAGATATTTCTGTTAGTAGGACATATTTAGATACAGTTTTCTCATTACCATGGAATAAAGAAACTAGAGATAAGATTGATTTAGAAAAAGCTAAAGCGATATTAGATAATGAACATTATGGTTTAGAAAAGGTTAAAGAAAGAATATTAGAGTATTTAGCGATAAGAAAATTATCTAAATTATTAAAAGGTCCTATAATATGTCTAGTTGGTCCTCCTGGTGTAGGTAAAACATCAATAGCAAAATCAATAGCAGATTCTTTAGGCAGAAAGTTTGTAAGAATTTCTTTAGGTGGTGTTAGAGATGAAGCTGAAATTAGAGGGCACAGAAGAACCTATGTTGGGTCTATACCAGGGAGAATAGTAAATGGATTAAAAGAAGCACAGACTAAAAATCCAGTATTTTTATTAGATGAAATAGATAAGATGTCTTCTGATTATAAGGGAGATCCAGCATCAGCAATGTTAGAAGTATTAGATCCAGAGCAAAATAAGGACTTTGTAGATCACTATTTAGAAGTACCTTTTGATTTATCTAAAATACTATTTGTAACAACTGCAAATAGCTTAAGTACTATACCAAGACCACTATTAGATAGAATGGAAATAATAGAGGTAGCGGGATATATAGAAGAAGAAAAATTAAATATAGTTAAGAAATACTTACTTCCAAAGCAAATAAAAGAACATGCTTTAAAGTCAGATTTCATAAAAATGGATGATGAAGTTATAATAGATATAATAAACTCATATACAAGAGAAGCTGGAGTAAGGAATTTAGAAAGAAAAATAGCTCAAATATGTAGAAAAGTAGCTAAAAAGTATGTAGAGAACCCTTCTTTAGAAGAAGTAGTTGTAACTAAAGCTGACTTAGATGAATATTTAGGTAAAAATAGATATAGACACCAATTAGCAGGAACTAAACCAGAAGTTGGTATTGTAACAGGACTTGCGTGGACAGCTGTAGGTGGAGAAACTTTAACTGCTGAGGTTAATGTTTTAAAAGGAAAAGGACAAGTTGTTTTAACAGGTAAGTTAGGAACTGTTATGAAGGAGTCTGCTCAAACTGGTATATCATATATAAGATCTATAGCAGATAGATTTGACATAGACCCTGATTTCTATACTAAAAATGATATACATATACATCTTCCAGAAGGTGCAGTTCCAAAAGATGGACCATCAGCAGGTATAACTATGGCTCTAGCAGTACTTTCGGCATTAACTAATATACCAGTAAGAAATAATGTTGCAATGACTGGAGAAATAACTCTAAGAGGAAGAGTATTAGCAGTAGGTGGAATAAAAGAAAAATTATTAGCAGCCCATAGAGCTGGAATAACTAAGGTATTACTTCCAAAAGAATGTGAATCAGATTTAGAGGAAATACCTCAAAATGTAAAGGAACAAATGGAATTTGTGCTTGTTGAACATATGGATGAAGTGTTAGAACATGCATTATTAAGGAATGGTGAAAAATAATGAAAATAAGAAGCTCAGAAATAACAATGAGTGCAATAAATAAATCTCAATATCCATCTGATGGAATACCTGAAATAGCATTAGTTGGAAGATCTAATGTAGGAAAATCATCTACAGTAAATACATTACTAAATAGAAGAAACTTTGCAAGAACAAGTCAAACTCCAGGTAAGACTAGAACTATAAACTTCTATCTTATAAACAAAGAATTCTTCTTTGTAGATCTTCCTGGTTATGGATATGCAAAAATAGCCAAGTCTGAAAAAGACAAATGGGGAGTTATAATGGAAAGATATTTACAAGATAGACCAGAATTATGTGCAATATTCTTACTTGTAGATATAAGACATGAGCCAACTAATGATGATGTTATGATGTATGAATGGATTAAACACTTTGGATATAACTGTGTTGTAATAGCAACGAAAGCAGATAAAATATCTAGAGGTCAGTATCAAAAGCATTTTAGTATTATAAGAAAAAAACTACAATTAGAAAAAGATGAAAAAATAATACCTATATCTTCTTTAAAGAAAACGGGAGTAGAAGAAGTATGGGATGAGATAATAAAACAATATAGAGAACATGGTTATGAAATAACTGTAGATTAATAAAGAGAGTAGCATTTTGCTACTCTTTTTTCATTAATTTATCATATTCAAACTAAGTATTATATTTATATAGTTGATTAAGATAGCAGTTATAAATAAAAATCTTAAATTAAAGATATAAATATTATAAAATAAAATTTATTAAAAAATTTAAAGACTAAAAAATATATGGTATCATATTGAAATTTTATTAATATAATAGTAAAATATGTAAAACAAATAGGTTAATAACAAATAATTTATCGGAAATTGAAGGAGGTGTATTAAATGAGTCAAAACTCTAATCAACAACAACTAAGAAAAAGTATAGGGCTTAATGCAGCAGTTTCTACTGTAGTTGGTATATTAATAGGTTCTGGTGTGTTTTTTAAACCACAAGCTATATATGAAGCAACTAATGGGGGACCAGGATTAGGACTATTAGCATGGTTGATAGGTGGACTTATAGCAATTGCAGCAGGATTAACTGCATCAGAAATATCAGCAAGTATAATAAAACCAGGTGGTTTTATGATATATTTAGAAGAAATATATGGAGAACGAATAGGGTTTTTAACAGGTTGGATGCAACTAATATTATTCGTACCAGCAATAGTTGCAGCATTAGGTATTATATTTGCCCAAGAATGTGTTAATTTATTAGGTTTAAATAATGAATTATATGTTATAGCTATTGCTATAGGGGTAATAGTTTTTATTGTTTTATTAAATTCATTAGGAGCAAAATTTGGTGGAGCAATTCAAACTGCATCTACTATATGTAAATTATTACCTTTAGCAGTTATAATTATATTTGGATTAATGAAAGGTGATTCAACAGCACCTATTATGACTCCTTTAGTAGGAGAAGGATCTAATATTATATCAGTATTACCTCAGGTTCTTATAGCAACTTTATTTGCATATGATGGATGGATATATGTTGGAACATTAGCTGGAGAAATGAAAAATCCATCTAAGCATTTACCGATGGCTATTGTAGGTGGGATATCTTTAGTTATGGCAGTTTACCTTATAATAAATGTAGCCTACTTAAAAGTGGTACCAGCATCTGAGATGGCATTAGTAAGTGCACCAGCAACATTAGTTGCAAGTAAATTATTTGGTCCGGTAGGAGCAAAATTAATAAGTATAGGAATATTAGTTTCTGTATTTGGAACATTAAATGGATTTATACTAACAGGAGGAAGAATTCCATATACAATGGCAAGTGAAAATAGAATACCTTTCTCTAATATATTTAGTAAATTAAATACTAATGGGGTACCATTAAATGGAACTTGGTTAATAGTAGGTTTATCGATTTTATACTCATTATCAGGTCAATTTAATTTATTAACTGATTTAGCTATATTTGTTATATGGATATTCTATATAATGTTATTTATTGGGGTTATGAAACTTAGAAAAACTAAACCACAAATGGAAAGACCTTACAAGGTTCCATTATATCCTATAATTCCTATAGTTGCTATTATAGGTGGAGTATTTGTAGTTGTAAGTACATTAATAACTCAGCCTAAAAACTCTATAGTAGGATTAGCAATAACATTAATAGGATTACCTGTTTATGAATATATGAAGAAAAAGAATTCAAATAAAAATAATAATAAAATATCAGTATAATAAATGGAGCACCTTGTAATATTTTTATATTAGAGGTGCTCTTTTAAATTAGTTTATAAATATTGACATCATTATTTCATCATAATATTTTGATGACATCATATTTAATTGATATTTAAAATGTATATTCTTTTATAAACATATATAGATTTATAAGTTTGTAAAAATATAAATGCCAATTAAAGTTTATGTTATCAATATTTCAATCTTTGAAAAATTTATTTTTTAATAGATATGTTCTAATAATAATTCTAGATTATAAAATAATTTTATTATTTATTGTATTTT
>CALFLM010000033.1 GCA_937880075.1 uncultured Romboutsia sp.
AAAGTTATTATTTTGTATTGTTCAAAAATACAATAAATAATAAAATTATTTTATATGTAGAATTATTATTAGAACATATATATAATAATTTTTAATATTTTTAATAAATTTGATATAATATATATACAAATTAACAATTAAAGAGGTGTCTTAATGAAAAACTTAAAAGTATACTTTACATCTGATTTACATGGTTATGTATATCCTACAGATTATATTGATAAATCAGAAAAAAATATAGGTTTATTAAATATAATAAATCAATTTGAAAAAGATGGTAATACATTGATAATAGATGCTGGAGATACAATTCAAGGTTCTCCTTTTACTAATTATCTTAGTAACTCTAAATTAGATATTCATCCTATCGCTACTATATTTAATGAGGGTGGATACGACTACATAACACTTGGAAACCATGATTTTAATTATGGATATGATTATCTAAAAAGTTATTTAACTAATTTAAACGCTAAGTGCTTATGTGTAAATGTAATTGATAAAACAAATGAACTTGGTATTTTACCTTATGATATAAAAACTTTAGAAAATGGATTAAAAGTTGGAATAATAGGATTTACCACTGATTTTATAAATATTTGGGAAAGAGCTGAAAATTTAACTAACTTTACTATAAATGATACTATATCATCTATAAAGCCTTATTATAATGAATTAAAAGATAAAGTTGATATTTTAATAGGTATATATCACGGTGGATTTGAATACGATTTAAATTCTCATAAAAAACTAAGCAACACTAAAGAAAATATAGCTTATAAAATTTGCAATGAACTTAAATTCGATTTACTATTAACTGGACATCAACATATGGAAATATCAAATATTGATTTACATGGTACTCATATAGTTCAAACTCCACATAACGGAAGTAAATTTGTTGAGTTAAACTTAGAATTTGATAATAATAAAGTTCAAAATATAAATTCAAAATTAGTGGATGTAGTTCTTAATCCTAACAAAAACATGTATGATAAATTCTTACCTTTAGAAGAACAAGTTCAAAAGTGGCTTGATACTCCAGTAGGATTTTTAGATACTCAGTTACAACCTACATCTCATTTAGATATGGCTTTAAATAGTTCGCCTCTAGCTAACTTTATTAATCAAATACAACTAAATGAAAGTAATGCTGATATTTCTTGTACTTCTTTTGCAAATGTTATAAAAGGCTTTGACAAAAATGTAACTGTAAGAGATATAATGTCAACTTACCCATACCCTAATACTTTAGTAGTATTTGAAATTAATAAAAAATACTTAAAACTTGCATTAGAAAGATGTGCTAGTTACTTTGATTACAATAATGGAAATATAACTATATCTGATAGATTCTTAAAGCCAAAAGTTGAACACTATAACTATGATTACTTTGCAAATATAAACTATACATTTGATATAACAAAAGAAGTTGGAGAAAGAGTAACTTCTATAGTTTATAACGGAGAAGAATTGGATGATAATACTACTCTTAAATTAGTTATGAATAATTATAGAGCTAGTGGTGCAGGTGGTTATGAATTCTATACAGAATGTAAAATTGTACAAGAAATTTTAATGGAAATGCCTGATATAATAATAGACTACTTTAAGAATAATAAAAATGTAACTGTTGATAAATCAAAATATCTAACTGTTATAAGCTAATTTTAACTAAGTATAATAAAAAATTCGCTTTACTTTAGCAACGTGTTGGCGAAACATTTCATTTCGCCAACGATATATCCTTGCTACCGCTACGGATACATCCGTTGTTCAAAATAACAGTTTGATTAAAAGGTATCCAAAGAATATATACTTTATAATACCTTAGTATATAAAAATAGCTAAGTGATTTCACTTAGCTATTTTTTATATTATTATCCTCTTGCTAATTTGTTTCTTACCTTAGTTGAGATATATTCTACTATTAAAACTAGTACTACTAATCCACATAGTATAGCTCCAACTTCATCCCAGCTTAATGAGTTCATAGCAAATATTAAAGGGGCTCCTATTCCACCAGCTCCAACTAATCCTAGAGTAGATGCATCCTTTATATTTATTTCAAATCTGTATATTACTGTTGATACAAAGTTTGTAAATAATTGAGGCATTATACCATATCTTATTTTTTGGAATGTATTACATCCAGCAGCATCTAAAGACTCTAATATTTTCTTATCTAAATCTTCTATTGTTTCTATAAATAATTTAGATACCATACCTATAGAAGTTACTGCTAGTGTTAAAACTCCCGCAAATGGCCCAGGACCAGTTACTCTTATAAACATTAATCCATAAACGAAAGCCGGGAATGTTCTTATAGCTGCTATAAAGAATAATGCTATAGCACTAACCCACTTTGGAACTATATTGCTAGATGCTAAGAAAGCTAGAGGCACTGCTAATAGTGAACCTATTAATGTACCTAATAATGCTATACATATAGTTTCTAATAATAATGCTGGTACTCCACCTTTTTGTAGTGTAAATAGCATACTAGTTTTTGGATGTAGTATTCCATCAACAACATTTTTAGCTATTTCTACACCATTTTCTTTTACACCATTGAATGTAATAGTATTTCCTGCCCATATCATTATACCAATTATAAATATAACTGTTAGGGCTTTATTTATCCACAGATTTGGTTCTTTTTCTAATTGTCTACTAACTGTTAAATTCATATTACCCTAACCTTTCTCTTATATATTTACTTACATTTTCTATTATTATAACTGTTATAAATAGCATAATAAGTATCATACCTAACTTATCATACTCTCTCCAACCTATTTTTTCATTTAATATAAGACCTATACCACCAGCACCTACATATCCAAGTATTGCTGCATATCTTACATTTATTTCAAATGTATATAAACATATTGAAAGATAAGACGGTAATATTTGAGGCATTATAGCTCCTATAAATGCTTTAAGTCTTGTAGCACCTACAGCTTCCATAGCTTCAAATGGACCCATATCTACAGTTTCTATTTTTTCATATAGCATTTTTACTACTAATCCAAATGTGAATATAGTTATTGCCACTGTTCCTGCAAATGTACCTAATCCAAATATATATGTTGCCACTAATGCTATTATTAAAGTTGGCAATGTTCTAGTTATACTTAAAATAAGTCTAACTAAGTTTAAAACTAACTTTGATTTATTTATATTAACTGATGATAATATAGCAAAAGGTATTGCTATAAAGCATCCTATCATAGATCCTAATACTGACATTTTTATAGTATCTATTAATGGAGGTAATACAGATTCTGCATAACTAAAATCTGGTGGTACCATTCCTTTTAATATAACGAAGAATTGATCTCCTCTTTCTATTACTGTTGATAAACTAAATCCAGTTACATCAGCAGCAATTACTACTGCTATAACTAACCCTATTATTATGTAAGGAACTATGGATTTAGGTGGTTGAATTTCTTGACCATCACTTAACACTATTTTTTCAGGTTTAAAAATATTTTTTATAGCTCTTAACATATTAAGCCCCCATTACTTCATCTTGAGACAATTCACGTCCATATATTTGAGTTAATATATCATTTGTTACTTCACTTGATGGTCCATCGTATACTATCTCACCAGCTTTAATTCCTACAACTCTGTCAGCATATTTTAACGCTAAATCTACGTGGTGTATATTTATAAGAACTGACATATTAAGTTCTTTGTTTATCTTTTTAAAGTCATCCATAACTTGTGCTGCTGTTACAGGGTCAAGTGCAGCAACAGGCTCATCTGCAAGTATTATTTCTGGATTTTGAGCTAATGTTCTAGCTAAAGCAACCCTTTGTTGTTGTCCACCTGAAAGTTGGTCCGCTCTTACATATGCTTTGTCTAATATCCCAACTTTATCTAAAGCTTCTAAAGCTATCACTTTATCTTCTTTTGAATATAATCCTATTATAGATTTCCATAATGGCATATCTGGAACTCTTGAAGTTAATACATTCTTTATAACTGATGTTCTAGTTACTAAGTTGAAAGATTGAAATACCATTCCTATACCACGTCTGAATTTACGTAGGTCTTTTCCCTTTAAGTTGTTTACTTCTTGTCCGTTTACAGTTAATACACCATCTGTTATATCATGCATTCTATTTACTATTCTAAGTAATGTTGATTTACCTGCTCCAGATAAACCTATTATTGCAACAAACTCACCTTGTTCTATTTCTAGGTTTATGTTTTTTAATGCATGTAATCCATTTGGATATACTTTGTTTACGTTATCAAATTTTATCAATTGTATCCCTCCATTTGATGTTTTATGCTATATAATTATGTCATATTTAATGTTATCATTTGTAACATTTTATAATCAAGTTGATAATTATTCCAATAACTATTTGCTTAAACAAATATTCATATTATTATATATACTACTTTAACTTTTATTAATTTAGTTAGGTTTTTTACTTATCCGTACATAAAATGAGCCCATGATATTAATCATGAACTCATTTATTAACTACTATTGAATAGACTTTATTAATTCTTGAGCTTTTTTCTCGTCTTCGTAGTTTTTTCTATCTCCTATTTCATAACCTTTGTGGCTATATATAGATATAATCTTTTGTCCCTCAGGAGTTTTTGCTATATTTATAAATGCATTTTGTAATGCTTTAACTAATTCTGGAGTCATCATATCAGAGTTTTTAGTTACTGATATAGTATCATTGTATATAGGAGTTGTAACACCTATAACATTTGTTTCTTCCCATATAGATTTAGTTCTTCCGAACTCAGTTGTCCACTTGTCAGCATAGTCAAGACGTGCATCAGCATAAGTTACCATTACATCTATTTGACCACTTGCTAATTGAGTTAATGAAGTAGCATAGTTATCTAAAGCTACTTTGTTTGGTAAATCAGTTATAGATAAACCAAAGTTTTCTTGTAACCATAAGCTTGGGTATATATATCCTGCTGGAGAAGTTGTATTACTTGATATTCCCCAAGTAGCACCTTTTATATCTTCAGCTGTTAACTTTTCACCGTTGTTTATTTTCTTTGCAAGAGCTTGACCTTTTTCAGATGGTCCAGCAATTGCTAATGAACGATAGTAAGTAACTTGATCTTCAGTATTTTTTGTTGGAGCTTTATTCCAATCCGCTGGGTTATCTGAATCATGGTTTAATCCAAAACGAGTAGCTGTTAATGCAACGTCTGCTCCATCTTCATATAATACATAAGTACCACCTGGTATAAATCCAACATGTGCAGTTCCTGCTGTTAAAGCTTCACCAACTGCTTCAAAGCTTGTACCAACTTCAATTCTTATATTTTTAAATTCAAATCCTTCTTTAGTTAATTCCTCTTTTAGCATATCTGCTAAAGGCTCTGTTGCAGATTGTATTTCTTTAGGATCTCTTGAAGGAACAAAGTATACTACTAATTCATCAGAATCTGATTTAGAAGTACATCCAACCATAAGAGCCATAGATAATACTACTGCTGAAATTAAGGCAAAAATTTTTTTCATTATATTATCTCTCCTACTAAAATATTAATCACCATTAATTATAACATTTTTTTTAATATTTTGGTTCATTTTTTTATATTTTTTATATTTTTTTGATTTATTTCAATTATTTTCAACTTATTTTTTAGTTGAATTATAAAAAAACTCATACCAAATTGATATGAGTTTTTTATTTTATGACCAATTGTATTGCTTTAATTGTGTATCATATTCCATATAAGTTCCACTTCTTAACGATAACTTATATTTTAAAATCTCTACATCATCAACATTGCCACTAGCTGGTGCTTTACCTGTAAATACAGGTGATGTTTGGCCTTTTTCTACCGTAGTATCACATTTAAGTTCTATTATTTCTCCAGTATCTTTAAGTTTTGCTTCTATAGAAAGTCTAGATATATCTTCTTTAGAGTTGTTTGTAAATGTTGCTTCAAGTACTGGTCCAGATTCAGTTTGTCCTATGTTAAAGTTTAAAGGTGTAGAATCTATCTTAAGTGGTAACTCTTTTACGTTAGGTGTTACTGATGCTTTTTTATTTTTATTTATAGCAAAAAATACTATACCACCTATTACAATAATCGCTAGTAATATTATCAATAATTTATATTTTTTCTTTTCCATGTTTCCTCCTTATTTTTATACAAAATGAAGTTATAATCTTTATTTTGCTCAAAGTTTTAACATTAATTCATAGATTGCTTAATGCAAGATATATCTTATAAATATATATTTCTTGATATTAAAGTAAAGATATGTAAAAAAAATTGATTATGATATAATTATATACCATAATCAATTTTTTATATTTTAGTTAAATCCAAATATAAAATTAAAATTTTGATTTTATATTTTAGTTATTAGATTTTAGTATGTTTTAATTAGTTTTTATAGAAAATTCAAGCCCAGCTGTAAAATTAGATATAGCATCTGTATCATAACCTTCAGATTTTGGCAATTCCCATTTTTGTGCTGAAAACTTAACCTTTTTTGTTTCATTTTTTTGTAACTCATGAAGCTTTCTTTGCTCATCAGATAAAGCTGTTACATTAGTCAAATCTACATCTTTATTTGTGCCAGTATCCAAACTATCTATTCCAGATAACTTAAGCTCCATTTGAACCTTATTATCTCCATGTACAACTTTTTCTACATATAATCCTGTTTTGTCATTAGAAATTGGAGTATTAGTATCTCTCTCAAATGATTTAACTTTAACATCTAAAGTCTTACTTCCATTATTGGTTATACTATACTCAGGAGAATAAAAAGAACCAAATGCCAACTGGCTATTCTGTAATACAAAAAATTCCATATTTAATGGTACTGTAACAGATATAGTATAGTACTCTCCTTGTGCTGGCTTCTTACCTTCTACTTCTAAATTGGGGTCATTAAAATTAGGAGCCTCACTATCAGTTGGATCCCATTCTCCAATTTGTCCATCTAAAGTAATATTACCGTCTTGTGAAGGAGCTCCTGTTATATTCTGAGTATTATTTGATCCACTATTTTGTGTTTCTGAAAATACATATAATTGACTCCTAGTTATAAATAGGGCAACTATTAGTATTAAACATTTTATTTTTTTGTTATTCATAATCTTACTTCACCCTTAATATCCTAGTTATAAATTATATTAATTTTCAATTTTTATAACTAATTTAGCAGCACTCATTCCTTTAAATTCCCCAGTTTTTACATCATATGCATTTATAGTTGCTGTAGCATCATATTCTCCTGCTTTTAGCTTCTTAGTTAATTTTGCATTTTCAATATAATGATTTGGATTTATTTTACCAGAATTAAACACAGTTTTTCCATTTGAATCTAGCTTTATCTCAACGCTTATAGCATATGCATTATAAGGTGGATTAGCTATTCTTAGGTTTCCTTCTGATTTACCATCTTTAAATACAGGTCTTGAGTTAATTTCAAAGGAAAAAGTTGATTTATCAGCTTTTCTTTGTAAAATTTCCTTTATTTGTTCTTCTGTATATCCAGGAATTACACCTTCTTGTAAAATACCTCCCATAACATTTACATTACTTTTCCTTTTATTTAAAACTAAAATTATACTGAATGAAACTATTACTACTATGCATATTGCTAATACTTTAAATTTTTTTGAATGCTGTTTATTATTTTTATCCATTTTATCACTTCCTATTTTAAATATATTTATAAAGTATAAACTGTAAAATACATATTAATAGTTTATACTTTATTCTATAAATATATTTAAATTAGTTTTTCTTTTTTATATTGAACACTATATTAAATTTATCTTTAGCGCCATCATTATCAACACTTTGACTAGCAGATTTACCGGCTTGTCCATGTAATCTTATAAAGTCTGTACGTAAAGGTGGAACTTCAAGTATAGTCGTATCTAAAGTATTTTTCCCTAAATCAACATAACTAACATTACCTGATAATGCTAAATTAAGATTTGATCTATCTAATTTTGACATATCTTCACCAATCGGTTTAATAGTTATACCATCATTTGGGTTTAAATCCATGAAACTTGATACAGATACTTCTATATCAGCAGAACTATTATTAGTTACACTAAAATCACTTGCATAAAAATTACCTTTTTGATCTACTGAGAATGACATTGTTGTTGGTAATTCAACTTCAATTTTACCATCAGGTGCACTACCATCTTTTTTACTAACACGTCCTGAAACTTTTACATTTTGTGTTAATGGTTTTGTATCCGATCCTATCAATGAAGATTTTGACTGTAATGCTCTATATCCATAATTATAATTTTCAGAATCATCAAAATCACTTGAAGCCATTTTAGTTATATTTCTTGACAGTTTACTAGTAGTTGGATTTGAAACTTTAACTGTGGAAACTTCATTTAAGTTGATTTCTTTTCCATCTTCCATAATTATACTTGAAAGCGTATAATTTTTATCTCCTTCAGATGTTTCTCCATTAATATCTATTAAGTAAGTTTTTGTATTTGTAAAAATATTTTTCATATTTTGCGGTATAAGACTAACATTTTTACCATTAATTTCAGCTTCCTTAGCTACTGCATTAGATTTTTTCATTTCTAACTGTAGTTTAAACGATATATTTTCATTTATATCAAATTCATTTTTTACTGAATCAAAGCTTATAACCTCTGCAATAGGACTAACTTCTACTTTAAACTTCTTGTTAATTTTTCTTCCATTTTCATTAACAACATTTGCTAATACATAGTAATTACCTACTACATCTGTATTTACATTACTTTCAACTATAACCTTATTTGTTATATCTTTACCATTTACATCTGTAGCTTTTATAGATAAATCTTTAATTGGATCAAAGCTCGATCCTTGTATAATCTCTATATCTTTTCCACTTAGAGATGACTCATCTATATCTTCTATATTTATACTTTCTTTAAAAATAACTTTATTATTTATATTTTTGTATTCTGTATTAGAGTATAAATTAACATCACTTATAACTTTTAGCTCATATTTTCCATTAGTATCTATATTTAGATACTTATTATATACTCCACTACTATCTATTTTTTCAGTTTTTAAAAGTTTGCCATCTTTATAAAACTCTATTCTTGAGTTAGATGCAGTTTTGTCAATATCTTCAATATAAAAATCAACTAATAATTTTTTAAACTCTGGTTTCTTTTCATATCTAAAGTTTTTAACGCTTGGTTCTGATTTTAAAACATTTACTATAGCTGTATTATCTGTACTTATTAATGTATTATCAGACATTTTTATATAACTCATATTATACTCTTGTATACCAGCTACGCTATTAGCAGTTGTGGCCACTTTATACCTATTAGTATTTAACACTCTATCTAGTATATTTTCTGTACTCTTATATAGAGTATGTTCTTGACCATTTATCATTACACTTTTAGGAGTAACATGCCTTTTAGATATATCTAAGTCCAAATCTAAAACCACTGAATCTCTTTTTTTTACATCTTCTTTTGTTGCCTTAAATGATGCTACTGATACATTTAAATCTGTTGCTTTTACGTCTACATTAAAAGATCTTTGTCTTACGTTTCCATCATTTAATTTTACACTCGCTGTAACTGCGTAATTTCCTGGCTTAGTTGTATTTACAGGATTGTGTACAATTTCTATCTTGTTGCTTATATCTCTACCATTTTTATCAGTAGCTTTTAATTTCAAATCCTTTATAGGATTAAAAGAATCCCCCTCTAATATTGTTGTATCTTTTCCTGAAAGTGAAGATTTGTCAATATTATTGACTTTACCACTAGTATTAGAGCTAGAACCACTAGTAGAACTAGAATCATTATTATTTTGATTAGAACTTGAACTATCATTTTTTTTAGAAAATCCATTACTTACCGTATAAGATGACCCTTTTGGGCTCTCAGCTGTCGCTTCGGTATTAATAGTTCCTGTTACAACTTTGTCTTTTTCTTTACTACTTTCTGAGATATTATTTGAATTATCAACTTTATTTTCTAAGTTTTTACTATTAAAATATTTCCCAGTCATAATACCTGCTACTGGCAATAGTGCAATAGTTAAAATTAAAGAGTATTTTAATATTTTTCTATGAGCTATATAAGTTAAAGTATTTCTACAAATCTTCTTTAATTTTTTCATATAGTTCACACAGCTTTCTATAATATTTTATACTTTATTTAATAAGAAGAAGTATAATAAAATTAAAATATTTATTATTAATATTATATTTATATAGATTTTATTTTCAAGTCTACTGTTACTTCACCAACTACTTCGTTAGTTTTTCTATCATAGGCTTTTATCCATGCTTTTCCTTCATGGTTTCCTTTTTTTAATGGTTTACCTATAAGCTCTATATCTTCAATATATTGATCTGGTGCTATTTTTTCTGTTCTTATAATTGTTTTTCCATCAACCACAACTGATAAATCTATATTGTGTGCACTATATCTTGGATTAGCAAACATTATAGTACCTTTTTTACCTTTAAATGTTAAATCTGAATATATACTAAATGCTACTTTAGATTTGTCTACTTCTTTTTGTAATAATGCTTTAATTTCTTCTGGAGTAAGATCTGGTGCTATACCATTTGCAAGAACATACCCAGACATCTTAGTTCCTTTAGATTTTAATTCACTTTGTTTTTTTAGATACAAAAATCCTCCAAGTAATGAACCTATTAATAATACAATACTTATTATTATTTTAATTTTTTTCATAATTAATTCTCCTTATTAATTATTTTATTCCATATACTTATAAATCCATAATAATAAAATTATTATGGATTTATATCTACATATTAAAATTCAATTTATTATTTTATTAACTTCTTGCTCTTACATTGAAAACAAGATTAAATGTATCAGATACACCATTTGTATCTACATTATTGTCTGCCTTTCTCCCTGCTATTCCTGTTAAGTTTATAACTCCTGATTTTCCATTAGGTGCTACTTCAAGTATATCATCTCCTGTTGAATTTATTGAAGATAAATCAACTTCTGTTGTAGTACCACTATTAAGTACTGGTTTACCAACTAATTTTAAGGCAACATCTGATCTTTTTGATTCTTCAGTGATTTGAGATGTTTGCTTAACATTTATACCAGCTCCATCAGCTGGAGTAGTGTCTGTAAAGCTTTCTACAGATACTACTACTGCTTTGCTACTACGATTTGTTACTTGATACTCTGATCCTTGAAGAGTACCATTTTTATCTACTGAGAATGATAAAGCAGTTGGTAATTCAACTTCAATTTTGCCTTGTGGTGCAATACCTTGATTAGTACTTACACTACCTGATACTGTTACACTTTGAGTTAATGGTTGTGTATCTGAACCAGTTAATGTTGCTGCATAAGCACTTGTTGCTGGTACTGCTACCATTGCTGCTAAAGCTAAACTTAAAAATCTTTTTTTCATTGTCATAATAAATACCTCCAATATTATAAAATTTTTATTTTTTATTAATCCATATCATTTACAATGAATTAATTATTTGCTTATTTAAATAAACACTCACGAAATAATAAATATCTCTTTATTAATTTGTTAGCACTTATCTTGATTCTATTCTAATATATTTTTTGTTTTTTTGTTTTTTTTGTCGTAAAATGTCTTTTTTATGATTTATTACGTTTTATATTGTTTCATTTATTTAAAATATTCATATAATTTACCAATAATCTATCAAAAACAACCGCTTAACCAAAGTAGTATCCTTTTATATAAATCCTATTTGTTCACTTTAATTTATATAACAACAAAAAAATCTAAATTACTCTAAAATGTTTAAAACATCTTAAAGCAACTTAGATTTATATATCAATATTAAAAAGTTACCACCACTAAAAATTATTACATTGCATCAATATAGAAGTATCAAATACATTATCTTCATGTTTTCTACTAATATAACCACCATATTTTTTAACTATACTATCAATTTGATCTAGCCCTATACCGTGAGTACCATAACTTTTAGTTGTGATAAATCTGCCATCATATTCTCTTAATTTTCCATTTGTATTGTTTCTAACCTTTATTATTATATTATCCCCTTTAGTTACAATCCTCATATTTATTATTTTTTCTGTCTCCAGTTTTTCACATGCTTCAATAGAATTATCAATTAAATTTCCTAAAATCGTACACATATCTATATCTGGAATATTTATTTTTGTTTTTATATCTAATTCTAAATTTATTTCAATATTTTTTTCTTTAGCTAATTTAATTTTATTTGCTAAAATAGAATCTATAGCTACATTTTCAGTGTATACATACTTATTAAACTCACTAATTTTATTATCAAGTTCGTGTATATATCTAATAGAAGATTCTTTTGCTCCTCTCTCTATTAAAGCTAAGATAGCCGAAATATGATTTTTAAAATCATGTTTCAACCCTCTCATTTCTTTATACATTCTAATAATATCTTCATCATTTTGCTTATTTTTTAAAGTCAAATCTAGCACAAATAATCTTTGCATTTCTTTTGAAACAATACTTAGCATGTAAAAAGATTGAATCTGCACAATAAATATACTACATACATATATAGTCGTTAGTATAGTTCTGTTATATGGATTTATTAGTATATCTCTTAGCATTACAGAAGATATTAATTGATTTAGTATGCAAATTATACACAATATAAAAAGTATTTTTTTGTTTACATACTTTGTAAAGGATATATTTTTAGAAAAAATATAAATAGAAAATATTTGAACAACTCTAATAATTATAATAGATATAAATTTTTCATATCCAAATCCATTAAGTGATATAAGTGCATCATAACCAAATACTGATAATAATAAAGTTATACAAAATGTATTAATTATAGATATCATTACATTTAAAGATAAAATCCAAAATATTTTTTCAGCTAAGCTAATATTCTTAAATAACAATGGATATATAGATATAAGTAAAATAATTATATACTTAAATACATTAGTGTAATCATTATATATATCAACTGAATTTATAAAAAAGTATGTATAATCACATGAAGTATAATCAATTATTGTAACTATTATAAATGCTATAAATGTAAATACAATATATCGTGTATATTCTTTTTTACTAATATTAATCATTACTTTATAATAAAAAAATACAGGTATAGAAAAATTTATAAAGTTTGAGATTAGTATATATATAAGTAATATATCCATACTAAAATCCCTCCTGATATTTATTCACAAGAATAGTTAATGAATACATCATTAGTCTCTTTATACTTTCCTCTACTTATAGGAACTCTTAGCCCACTTTCTAATATAATGTATTCTTTTGATATTAATTTTATATATTTTACATTTACTAGGTAAGATCTATGGCATCTTACAAAATACTTTTTCGGCAATAATTTTTCTATATCACTTATTTTTTTTCTTAATGTTATCTTTTCAGAATTAGTATGAATATCTATATATGGAGAAAACATTATACAATATTCTATAGTATCATAATCTAACTTTATAATTTTTTTAGGAGTTTCTATTGTTATAAACTTAGATTTACCATATTCTTCTGTGATTCTACTTTTAGTTCTATCTAAGCACTCATATATATCAGTATTTTTTATTGGCTTTAATAAGTATTGTAATGCACCTACTTTGTATCCATGAAGTGCATGTTTAAATATACCAGTTACAAAAACGATATCAACAATCTTATTTTTTTCTCTAATTATATTTGAAAGTTCTATCCCAGAGATTTTATTCATTTCTATATCTAAAAATATTATATCGTATTTATTGTAGTCCTCCCATTCAAACAAAAATGACTCTCCACTACTATAATTATCTATAGATACATTTATACCTGACTCTTTAGCCCATTCTTTGATATAGTCATTTATTAAATCAACTTGGATACTTTGATCATCACAAACTGCTATTTTCATAAAAAATGTCCTCCTATTGTAGTTCTGTTAGGTAAATATTTTTATATAATAGATTTATTTTCAATATATTTAGTAAATTATATAAAACAAGTTATTCTATATTTTATGTAAAATAACTTATTTTATATAATTTACCCAATAATTTTATATTAAAAAATTATATTTATTTTGTATAATCAATATAGTGTAGACATTAGTTGATATTTACTTCAACGTATATCTTGCTTAATGATAATATACAAATTTTCCTCTAAGATTAAATATCAGTACAAATTATATATTATCCTCTTTTGTAGTGAATTATAAATCAGTTAAATATCAACAATATATTTTACTATTATATATGTTCTAATAATAATTCTGCATTATAAAATAATTTTATTGTTTATTGTATTTTTGAACAATACAAAATAATAAATTTACCTAATGAAGTATTTTAATTAAAACATGTATATTAATAATTTTTTTGATTTTAAGACATATCTAACTAGACTTATAAATTAATATATCTTGATTTAATTTTTTTCTATAAAAAATTCGCTTCACTTGAGTAATTATGTGTTTAAATCAGTTAATATTTATAACAGTTTTATCATTAATCAAAATGACACAATACATATTATACCATATATAATAATATTTTTAATCTGTATTGCTCTATTTTTGTCTTAAAATGTATTTTTATGTCTTTTAATTCAAAAATAAGTTAAATAGTTGAGATAAATTCAATTTATATTATATATTCTAGATTAAATGAAAAATAGCTATGAGATATTTTCTCTCATAGCTATTTTATAAATATGTTATTCAAACATAAATACTAGTTCAAATTTTCCTCTAGCTGTTCCTCCAATAAAGTTCTTACCATGCTTACTAGTAAAACTTAATTTACATTCAGAAGGATTTCCAATACTTTTTGCTCTAGGTATTATACCTAAAGGTATATCTCTTGTCTCACCCGGTTTAAGCCATAAAGGACTTTCCTTTACATAAGGTGATTTGCTAGTAAGACCTGATTTAACATACATACCTAATGCCATATATTTCATTGTCTCCTCACTAGATAAGTTATCCCAGTCATATTCATCAGGACCTACTAATTCAAGTTGTTCTACATTACCTTTAGTCGTAGGTTCATCTACTCTAATAAATGATTCAATATATACATCTATTTCACTAGTATTATTATTTTTTACACTTAATATACCAGATATAAATGGATCTGTTTCTTTATTTTTTAAGTTTGTTACTACTTGGAAAGGAAGATTAACTGGTACAGACACATTTATAGTTCTATTAACTTGTATCTCTACCATTTTTTCAGTTTTATTTCCATTAGAATCTGTTGCAATATACTTTATAGAACTTGTAGAACCTTCTTCAGTTGGGTCAAAAGTTCCCTCAATTTCTAATTTAACCATTTTGCCTTTTGCATCATCTTCTTCATCAGTAACAGTAACTACACTTTTTAAATATTCATCTATATCTTTAGGAGTATTTTTTACACTATCTAATTCAACAATGTTTTTACCTTCATTTAATGTAATAACAGGCTTTGCCTGTACCTCTACCGTAGAAGTTATAGATGTTGCTACTCCTTTACTATTTGCAACAGTATACCTAATATCATACAGACCTATTTTATTTAAAGTGTTATTAGCACCTGAAGCTATATTATGTGTAACTTCTATATTTGTTAAATTACCTTCAATAGGATCTGTCGCAGTTACACCTTCTTTAAAGGATTCTGGATCAAAAGTATCACCCTTGAACATTATTCTATCATGTGTACCTTCTATTGTTGGCGGATCAATATAAACAGCGTTTACACTATCTTCATTCAATCTAAGGATTACATTTTTCATATTTTCAATATCATCAATTCCATCAGAATAATCTTCTCTTCCACCTGTGAAAAGCGTTTCATTTCCTCTTATAGATAAGTTTTTTGGAGTTCTATGATATATTGTTAAATAATCTCCAGGTACATAATTACCATTTTCATAACGTCCTGGTGTAAACGCTCCATTTAATTCATTTGCAGCATGACCATTATTCACTGGATTTTGGTTACCGGTCATACTTAACTTTCTCTTAAAGTTACCCTCTGCATCATATAAAATAAGCTCTAATGCTTTATCATTTGTACCATATTCTATACTATATGATTTTCCATTTATTGCATCAATACGATTTCTTTCAAAGTCAATTCTTATAGCCATTGGATACCCTTCTCTTGCACTTGGAAGTATCGTTACATATTTATTCGAATCAATTGAAGCATCTTCTTTATAAGTAGCCTTAAGTCCTGATTTAGTTATTTCAAATGTTGCACTACTATAGTTGTCTCCTTGTTGAACTCCATCAGAGTAGTCTTCCTTAGCACCTCTTACAGGCCCTTGTATTCTTAATAAATCTTGATGCCATGCAAAAAATTTAATTTTATATCCGTATTCAAATTCCTTTCCATCAAGAATTCTAAAATTTAAATTTTCAGCATTAGCTTTGTCTTGTCCTCTAACTGCAGAAGTATAATTATTCTTATCTAAATTATAATCCTTATTTGAAGTATTATAAGTTATTAAACTATTATTCTTATCTAATATAGCAATCGCATACTCTGTATTATTTTTATTACCCTCTCTAAACCACATATCTTTACCAGCTGATACTTGCATTCTAACTTTACCTGATTCAGTTTCTACAAATTTCATTGTTAAGGCAACTTCAGCATTCTCTTGCTCACTAGTTTTTCTATGTCCCATAAATTGTATTGTATTATGAGGTAAGGCATTAGATAAATTTATAATTCTTGTAGCAGTAGTACTTTTTCCCCATAGATCTGTAACTGTATAAGTAACTTCATTGGTTCCTATAACACCACCATTTTCTAGTCCAGTTACTTTTACATTAGATTTACCTAATTTATCATGGTCATCCTTTATTGTTACACCTTTCATGTAATCAATATCATCGCCTAATAAAGCATTTAATTCTCCATCAAAAGTTATCTTTGGAGCTGTATTGAATACAGATTCTAAACCATATTCAGTAAGTTTAAACTTTACATCTTCGATATGCTCTATGTTATCTATACCATCTTCATAGTTTTCTTTTTCAGAGATTACTTTTCCTGTTATTTTTATACCGTGTTTAGCAAACTCATCTGAAACATCTTCTACGGATAAAAACTCATCTGAATTTAAATTGTAATTATCTAATTCATCAAGTTTATTTGATTCTCCTGTATCGTTACCGTTTAATTCAACATTTTTTATAACTTCCATAGAACTATCATATACTTTTATAGATAAAACCTTCTGATTTGGTTTAGTTGAATCTATCTGTATATTGTTCCTATTGTTTATTCTTAAAATACCTTCATCAAAACTAATTCCAAATACTCTATTATCTACCCTACCTAAAGAGTAAGTTGAATTACCTATAGCATAAATTTCTATATTATTTAAATCAAGACCTGACTTTACAACAATCTTACGCTCATATACTTTAGATTTTCTACCCCAGCTATCTTCAACTGTATAACTAATACTATAATCTCCTAATGTATCTAAATCTACATCTGAATCATCATAAACTATGTCATGAGCTTGTATATTGCTGTCATGATCATCTTCTACAGAAAGACCTTCTATTGGGTCTAGTATACTACCTTTATAATATATTATCTCTTTTTCATTTCCTTTTATTTCTGGTGCTTTATTATATACAGATTCTAATCCTTCTTCTGTTATAGTAAACCTTACATTTTCTATATAGTCTTTATTTTTAATCCCATCAGAATAGTCTTCTTTTTGATTTTTAATTTTACCTTGTATAGATAAATTACTATAATCTAAATACCATACAGATAAACTATATCCTTCATAGTATGCAAAATTATTTATCCTATTTACAAAATCATCAGTTATGCTCTCATTTCCATGTAATTCTATACCGCCTACTGTCGTACCTAAATCATTATAAGCAGTGAGTCTAAGCGCTATATCAGAAGCATTTCCCTGCATAGGATGGTTAGGTATATGATCAATTACTCTTAACTTATTATTAATAGAGTCAAATCCTATAGTAAGTATATTTTGAGGTGTTCTACTATTACTAACATCTCTCTTTACTACCATCTTAACTTTTTCTAATTCAGTTCTAGGTTCAACTTCAACAGTTCTTTTATAATTTACATTAACACCCCAACTAGTTGTTACATTGTAAATTACTGTATATGTTCCCTCTTTGAGTTTGTTAAATCCATTTTTATTTACTGTAATTGTGTAGTCTTCATCAAATGAGTCCTGTATATTTACAGATACCCCTTCCATAAAGTTTACATCATCTCCTCTTTTTATAGTCATTTTATCTAAACCACTTAATGTAGGAGTATGCTGTGTAACCTCTTTAAGACCGTCATCAGTTATTGTAAATCTAACTTGATTATATTTATCTAAACTACCAAATCCTTCAGAATAATTTGTACTATTTCCTACTATATCACCGTCAATTCTAACAGTATTAGCTTCTGCTCCTGATAAACTTATAGAGTCATATCTACTATAACTTTTATTATGAATTTTTGATAATTCTTCTGTATCGTGTTCTGGGTTTCCATTTAAAGATACAGAGTACCTTACGTTACCCTTTCTATCTCTAACAATCATAGAGAAATATGAATTATTGTTAGAAGTTTTACTAGGTACTGTAGAATTTAAATCTATATTTTTTACAACAAGATTACTATTCTCTGTATCAAATCCTATTGTTAAACCAATGGTACCATTATGATAAACATTTATATCATTTAGATTTACTCTTGATTCTACTGATAAATCAACTTCTCTTAAAGAACTTCTCCCCCAGTTATCAACTATATAATAATATAATGTGTATTTACCTATTTGATTAAATTTATAGTTCTTATCTATCTTTTCATTATTTAAATAAATATCTATATTCTCTACTGATAAATCACTATCATGTTCGTCATTAGTATTAGCTAATGTAACATCTTCTAATAAATTAACAGTATCACCTTTTATAATAGTCTTTTTTGTTGAAGGAATATTTATTTTAGGTTCATCGTTATAAATGGCTACTAACCCTTCTTGAGATACTTTAAATCTAGTATTTATCATGTTATCAACATCAACAATACCTTGACTATAATCTTCGCTATTAGTCTCACCAGTTATTTTACCTGTTATTTTTATACCATTTGTATGATTCTGTCTATAAACTTCTATCATATCACCATAATCATATTCAACTTCATTTATAGCATTTAACTTTGGAGATGTACCTCTATCATTACCAACTAACGAAATATTCTCTTTAACATTGTTATCAGAATCTCTAATTATAATATTAAAAAGTTTATTATCTAAATCATATTCAGATAATTTATTTGCTTTTTGATTATATACTTTATACTTTTCATTAACTGGGTCAAAACCAATTTCAAATAGTGGTGTCTCTTCAACATTTGGTTGTTCTATATTTATATTATTATCATTTGTTGTATCTTGTACTGGATTAACAATACTATCTGCTTTATCTGCATATATTTTAAACCTAGTATCATTAAGTCTTGGAACAACCGTTACTTTCCTTGTTTTATTAGTTACCCTTCCCCAGTTATCTCTTACTGTATATACAACCTCATATTCTCCGATTCTATTAGTATTAACCTCATCGCCACTAACTACAGGTGCTCGGTTTGTACTAACTTCATCCTCATCTTCACTTACAGTAACACCCTTCATTGGATTAAACTGCGTTCCTAAGTATACAGTTGTATCTTCAATACCATTTATAATTGGCGCTTCATTATATACAGCTTGAAGACCAGTTTCATTGAATCTAAAGATTGTATTTCTCATATCTAGTTCTTCTTCAAATCCATCACTATAATCTTCTTTTTTACCATCTACTTCACCATATATTGCTACACGTTTTGGTTCTTTATGTTGTATATATAGATAATATCCATTTCTATACTGTTTATTGCTAAAAAAACCCTTGTCTCTCTCTTTACCTTTAAATGTTTTAATTGCTTCAGTACCACCTGAAGTAACTATTTGTCCGGAACTATTATGTCTAACTATATTTCCATTTTGATCATACATAGCTATTCTAAGGACATTATTATCTCCTTCTCCATATAAAATAGAATATGCAAAAGCATTATGAGCAACTAGTTTTCCTCCACCATTATTATTTGGAAGTACTGCATATTTTATAGGATATCCTTCTGGGGCAATTGGTGCAATAATATTAGTTTCACCACTTTCAAATCTAATCGATTCTGTATAATGTGACTTTAATCCACTATGAGTTATTTCAAATTCAACATTTAGTAAGTTCATAGGAATATCAAAACCATCAAGATAGTCTTCTCTTGCATCTATAACTTTACCATCGATTTTAACTCTATATGGATGCCATGCAAATATCTTTATTCTATCACCATATTCAAACCTATAATTGTCTAAAGGATTAAATTTCTCATCATTTGTATTATTAGGTCCATAAACTTCAATTGGTTCAAAATAGTTTTCACCTCGGCTATTAGTTATCGTTATTCTATAATAAACATCTTTTGTTGCTGACATTCCTGGATTGAATTGCCCAGGAACTTTAGTAATTTTAAGACTTCTATCATCTGTATTGAAGCCTATATTAAGTCTATCAACATTTTCTCTCTCATTTTGGCCACCTTGAAGTCTAATTACATTTTTACCCATACCTTCTTTAATTGTAAGGGTTGTAGTTTGAGTAGTTTCTCTACCCCAACTATCTGCTACTGTATATTTAATAGTATTGTTACCTATAACTAATTTACCTTCATCATTTACATTATCTAAAGGCTGATTATTACCATTAGTAATCTTTATTTTAGATTTATCAATACTTCTATCATGGTCATCTGATATAGTGATACCCTCTAAATAGTCAACTTCATCTCCTGCATATACTTCTAATGGCTTTATATTATTTATAGTAGGTTTATTGTTATATACACATTCAAACCCTGCCTGCGTTACTTTAAACCTTACATTTTCCATATAATCATTACAAGATATACCATCATGATAATCTTCGGTTTGATTTTTATCATCACCTAACGAATTATTATTTAGTAAGTCACCTTGGATTTTTATCTTACTAGGGTTATAACTCCAAATACTAAAGTAATAATCATCTTGTACATCAAGATTTAGTATTTCATTTAGCTTATTATCATTTGCTAACTCTTCATTTGTTATAGAAAAAGTTCCTATTTTTTCTGAATTAGTATTGAATACATTTAATTCAAATACTTTATCTGTATTATTACCTACTCCTGTAGTTGTAATATCAGTTTTATTTACATCAAATCTACCTCTATCAGGATTATATTTTAATGAAAATATCTTTTCATCATTCTTGTTATAAAATTCTATATCATTAGATACAGACTTAGATATTACACGCACATTTCTAGAAACAGAAGTACTTCTTCCCCATGAATCCTGTACTGTATATACGAATTCATAGTCACCAACAGTGTTTTTATCAAAGTTATCATTATTTGTAACTCTTACTTTTGAATTTGGTATAGTTCCATCTATATCATCACTTACAGAAACACCTTCTAGAGGAACAAATTCTTTCCCTCCATTACCTTTAAAGATATACTTAGTATCAACACCGTTTATTTGAGGTTTTTCATTGTACTTTTTTTCTAATCCAGTTGCCATTATTTTGAAACGAGTATTATTCATTTTGTCATCATTTTCAAATGTATAAGTATTATTTTCTGCAAATTTAATATCTATACCATTTGTATAATCATAACTCCACAGTGAAATAAAATACCCTTCTTCAAATGAAAGTTTTTCAAACTTACTTGTAAATTTCTTATTTTGTAAATCATCTGAAGTTATCGTAACTTCTGATTTTTTTTCAAGATTAGAACCTGTTCTAGAACTTTTCGGTCCATATACTTCCATTTTAAATATATTTCCAGAAATATCATCGGATAAATTATCTAGGTTAATATCATTAACTATAAATTTCTTAAGAATTGAGTCAAAACTTAAATAGAATATAACATTACCATTATTTTTTACATTTATTTTCTGTGTTTCTAAAATATTTTTATTGATAACAGTTATAGTTCTAGTTGCTATTGTAGTTCTTCCCCAATTGTCTGTTATTCTATATTCTAATGTAGTATCTCCTAATTTGTTTGTATTAAGCTTTCCGTAGGATACTTTCTTTTTTAAATCTGCCTCACTATATTTATCATGGTCATCAGTCACAGTTACACCTTTTAGTAAATCTTTTACTTTTTCTCCTCTTTTAACTGTCATTTGCTCAAATTTAAATACAGGAGCTTTGTTATATACAGCTTCTATACTATTTGTTTTTATCTTAAATCTGACATTTTTCATATAGTCATCATTATCTATACCATTTGAATAATCTTCTGGTATACCTGCATCTGTATTTACCTGTATATTAGGGTCATTATTTTCAGATACTGTATTATCTACACCACCAGTGATTTTAAGTCCATTTTTAGGATTTGAAGACCATAGTTCTATATAATCTCCTTCATCATATTTAAATCCATGTATTTTAGATAATAAAGAAGAGTTTAATATATCATTACCTTTTATATTTAGAGTTTTCTTAAGTATTCCTTCTTCTGAGAAAACTCTAAGTTTAAATACTGTATTGTCAGTAGTTGAATCTAGTTGTTCTCCTTCTAGTGTGTCACTTACTAAATAGGTTTTCTTAACTGAATCAAATCCAATTTTGAAAGCTAATTCATAGTTATTATTATTTTTTTTATAAACTTCAATAAATTTATTTTCTATTGGGTTTGTCCCTGATACTATTATAGTTCTCGTAATAGTTGATGAAAGTCCCCAAGCATCTGTAGCTGTGTATGTTACGGTATGATTTCCAAGAATAGAAGTATCAACATCTGTAACTGATACAGAGACCTTACCTGAATTTACATTTTCTTCTGTAAATTTATCTTTATCATCTGTAATTCTAACACCCTTCCATAAGTTTGGAGTTTCTCCTCTACTTACAGTAAGTGGTGTTAATTCACTTATTACAGGAGCTGTATTCTTTACATCTTTTAATCCAATATTTGTTATTTCAAATCTATGGTTAATAAGATGTTCTTCATCAATACCATCTTCATAATTATCTTCTGAACCATCTGTTTTTTCTATATATCCATTTATTTTTAATTTGGTACTTGATTCTGCATGCCAAATATATATATAGTCGCCAACTACATACTTTAAATTATTTATTTTTTTAAGTTTATCAGATGTACTTTTATCTCTACCTAGCAAAGTTACTGACTCTTTTAAGTTCATATTTTTATCATATAGTTCAAACTTAAAATAATCTCCATCGATAACATTACTCATAAGTCTTCCATCTTGGTTTACAACTTTTAGAGAACTGGATGGAACGTCAAACCTTATTCTAAATCTATCTTCTGCCCCTCCTACATAAGTTACACCACCAATATTAAATTGAATATCAGATAAACTTGAAGCTCTAAAAGTAGTAGATTTATTTGTTTTATCACTTGATATAACTCTACTCCCTGAAGATACTCTTCCCCAACTATCTGTAACTGTATATGTTACTTTTAATGAATTATCATCCATTTTCTCTATAGTAGTTATTATATTTGAATTATCAATCTTTCCATCCTTATCATCAGTTACTGATATGTCTTTTAATATATCTGCATCAGGATCTGTGGAATTTTTTATATCTGATAAACCATGTATAACTGGAGCTTCATTGTATACAGTTTTTAAATTAGTTTCTGTTATTTCAAACCTTACATTATCAATATAATCTAAATTATCTACTCCATCAGAATAATCTTCTTTGCTTTTATCTATATCTCCTTGTATATCCCCTAGTATTTTTAATCCATTTTTTGGGTCTAAAGGAGTTATTTTTATGGTGTCTCCTATTTCATACTTAGTTTTATTTAATATATTTAACTTTTCAGTATTTCCAGTGTCAATACCTAAAAGCTCGATATTTAATTTTTCCTTATTTTCTTTGTCGTATACACTTATTTTATATATTATGGTATCTAGCTTGTCTTTTGCTAATTGCTTTTCAGATTGATTTTTTACAACAAATTTACTTTCTTTTTTGTCAAAGCCAATTGAAAACCCTAATTCATTTTCTCCATCTATATACGCATTAAATATATTATCTTCTAAGTTTGATATAACTTCTTTAGAATTATCTTTTGAATCAGATTTTTCATTGTTATCATTTAAATTTGCTATTTTATCTGAACCAGAATTTTCATCAACAGTATCATTATTAGAATTTGATTGTGTTTTCTCCTGTGATATTATTTCAGAAACTCCATAAGATAATGCATTTATAGGAACAGATTCTATAAAAATAGATAATAAACATATAAAATAAATTATTTTTCTAATCATAATATTTTGTTACCTCCTTTCTCAAAATATTTTATTATAATTTATGGTCTACTAAATATAAACAGAACTTTAATAGACCATGATAACTTTCAATAATTATTTATTATCTTATATAGATGGATAAAATATGTATTAATACAATTTTTATATTTTTGTTTTTGTTTTAAATTATCATTTTATATATGTTTTAAATAAGAAAATTCACTAATCATAAATTTTATTTATACAAATATTCAAGAAACAAAAAATAAATAATTATTTAGTTTATTTGGAGGTATTTACATGAAAAGATTTGATAAATATGTTTATATAAATGAAAAAAATAATAGAGTTAACGTTAGCTATGAATAATAAAAATAATCTTAGATTATATAAAAGATATTCTGTTATAATTAAGCATTTACAAGGGTTTAAAAATAAATATATTGCAGAAATGAAATTCTTAGAAAAAAACATACCGTATGTATTTATATAAAAAATTATATAGATAATTGATTAAAATGTCTTGAAATGAAATATAGCCCTAGTAAGAAAAGAAATTTTTCAAAAGAGCAAGAAGTTAAATTAGTTGATATTATAACTAAATACAATTGTACTTGCTAGACTTACTAATAATATCCTCATCCTCATATAATTCACTCCTTACATCTAATTAATAATTGTCTAAAAGGTATTATATTTTTAGCATATATATGTTCTAATAATAATTCTACATTGATAAAATAATTTTATTGTTTATTGTATTTTGAACAATACAAAATAATAACTTTACCTAATGAAATATTTTAATTAAAACATATATATTCGTATTTTTTCGACTTATTTTGCTTTATTTTTGATTTATTTATTATTATTTATCTAAATAACATATTCTCCTTATAACAAAAAAAGATATTGACTTTTAGCCAATATCTTTCTTATTACAAATGTAAAGATAAATTGCAGGAATAATACCCACGATTAATCTCTTTATTTTTTTACTCTACTTAATGTAACAACAGCTTCAGCTCTTGTTATATTGTTCTTCGGTTTAAATGTATTATCAGAATATCCATTCATATATCCTTGCTCTAATACACCTTCCACTGAATCTTTTGCCCAGTCAGACACATCTACAGCATCTTTATATTTATTTAACTTATCAAAATTAATATCTCCTATATTTTTATAGTTAGATATTATTTTTGCTGCTTGTTCTCTTGTTATTGGCTCATCCGGTTTAAATGTATTGTCAGGATATCCATTTATAACTCCATGAGTAACAGCTATGTCTATTTCATCTTTTGCCCAATGTATCGATGTATCATTGAATGTTTTCCCACTTTTTTTATTTAATCCAAAGTACTTATTAAATATTTTTATAAATTCAGCTCTTGTTATAGAGTTGTTTGGTCTAAATGTATTGTCAGAGTATCCGTTTATATATCCATTATTTATAAATTCTCTAATAGTTGACTCTGCCCAATGTTCATTTATATCATTAATTATTATAGGATTTTTTACTGTAACATTACATGTTGCTACTTTATTCCCATCTATTGTTTTTACTGTTATTGTTGCAGTTCCTGGTGATATAGCTGTTACTTTTCCAGTTGTATCTACTGTAGCTACCTTTGTATTGCTACTTGTCCACTTAACATTTTTATTTGTAGCATTGCTTGGACTTATTGTTGCTACTAAATTTTCACTATCACCTGTTACTAAGTTTAGTGATGTTTTGTTTAAAGTAACTCCTGAAACATTAATTATTTCTTCTTTATCTTCTGTATTTGATTTTTCTAAGTTTCTTGATTTAATTAATAGTTTTTGTGATGTAATTGGATTAATCGCCACATATGCTTTATTGTTACCTATTTTAAAATCAAGTTTAGTTAATTTCTCATCTGATACATTTAATCCTTCTTGTATCCATTTGTCACCATCAAATTTTTTAACTATTGAACAACCTTTTTCGTTATCAACATAAGCTACATATGGTGTTTCGTTATTAATATCTATAACTAAATCTCCTACTTCTCTTCCACTAAAATCATCTCCAAGTTTAGTCCATTTATTATTTTCATAAACATAAACCTGTGAAGAATTTTGTCCAAGTAAAGGAGTAGTTCCAAGGTATAATTTATTATTACTTGCTTTAATAGTTGCTCTTGATGCTGATAAATTTATTCCATCTATATTTTTCCAAGTATTGTTTTCATATTTATTTATAAAAACTTTATTATTCTGTGAAAAATCTGTATATGACACATATATATTTCCGTTACTCTCACTTAAAGAAGGTTCTACGACATATCCTGTGTGTACATTAGATCCAACTTGTTCAAATTTATTTGTACTTTCATTTAATTTAAATACTTTTAAGTAAGCTGTACCTTCATTCATAAAGTTTGTTTTACCATTTGTAATTGCAACATATATTCCTTCATTTGTTGAAATCATATCTGAATACTGACTCAAATCATTTGTTAGAGTTTGCACAGTTTCCCATTTATTATTTACAAATCTTGAAACTACAATTTTATAGTCAGAATCATGATATAAAACATATGGTGTATTTTTATAAACTGTAATTGTAGGGTTATTTCCTTCTTTATTTGTTATACTATCTCCTAAGTTAACCCACTTTGAGCCATCAAATATTTTAGATTTTAATTTATTGTCTTCATTATATACTGTATAAACTTTATCCCCTACTACATCAATATCAATATTATTATCTGCTTTATTTGATACTTCTTTATTACTTACAACATCCCATATTTTTAAATTTGTAGTATCTGTAAATTTAATATCAAAAGATATTTCCTCCCCTGCACTTGAAACATTTTCTATAACTATTCCACTGTTTTGCCCATTAGAATAAGTTATTGCTTTATCACTTATTTTTTTGCTAAAATCACCACTACCATAAGTTGTTCTTCCAGATTCTTTAGATAAGAACGCCTCTGATAAATTACCATTACCATCACCTTCTCCTGTTTCACCTGGTCTAAATACATAAATATAATCTTTCTCACCGTAGTGGTTAGAAGTTTCCTCTGTATTCACTCTGTAAATTATTAATCCATCTCCTGGAATTATTCCGTCAAGTTCACCTGCATATCTATTTCCTCTTTTTCTGTATTCAACTACGAAAAACTCTTTTTCTGAAATAGGTGTTTTTAAAATTAATGCTTGATCATCATCTGAATTACCTGAAGGCTTTAATGTGTATCTTCCACTTTGAGTTACGGTATCTATTGATATCCAATTAGATATTGCACTTCTTAAATAAGATAATGGATACTGAACAAATGGTGAAACACTAGCCATTATATCCCATCTTCCAACTGGTGTAGCACTTCCACTTGAACGATATAAATCTGGATAACCTATTGAGTGCATAAATTCATGTATAAGTACTCCTTGTTCACTTGATGCCAAAGAGTCCATTAAACTATATGAGTTGTGCACATTATAATTATCTACTTTTTTACCATTTATACTTGTTGCACCATTATGGTTTGATTTATGTGCCCAAAGAACATCTCCATCTTCGCCTTTTTTTGCTGCAAAAATAAATATAACATTATCAACATATCCATCATTATTCATATCAATATTATAATTTGGATTTACTGATACATTACTAAGTACCGTTGATATTAACTCTGTTTCATTACTTTTGCTATAATAACTTCTGTTATTAGGCAATTTATATGGTGTTATTTTTCCACCTTTTTCTTGTGGAAAATAATTATGAACATTCATTTGATCATAAGATATTTTTTTTATATAGTTACTTAATGAACTATCCGTATTTCCATCAAACATCTTCTTGACTTTATCAAATTTACCATCCATAAAGTTAGGATCACTATCTTTAAAGTCAACAAAATAAACTACATTTGCAATGTGCTCAGTAGGCTTATTAATAACAGCTGCATTTGCTGTAATGCTTACATCTAAGCACATAATCAATGCTAAAATAAGTGACATTATTCTTTTTACCACTTTTAATCTCCCTCCAATATCTTGTTTTATTGTAAGTGCTATAAATAATAAATTTTTAATTTATTTATAATATTATATATTAAATCATATAACATTTACAATGATATTCAGGGTTATTTTGTCTAATTTTGTAGTTTATTTTTTTAAAGTATTAATATTTTTGATATATCCTTGCTACCGTTACAGATACATCCGTTGATTGAGCCACTGCGTGGGAGAATCATTTCAAAATGTCATATTTTACGTTTATAAAGTCATTGATATTGATTATATTCATAGGTTATCCGCAAAACTTTTCATGCTATCAATTTTCTTATACGCAAAAAAGAGTACAGATAGTTTATTTTACATAAATCTATCTATACTCCTTTTTTAAATTCAATTATAGAATTTCAAAATCCTATAATAAACTATTTATTCAAATTTGAACACTAAATCAAACTTACCTCTAGATGTTCCTCCTTTGAATTTTTTACCATGTTTACTTGTAAAGGTTAGTTTTGCTTCATAAGGATCACTAATTTTATTTGCTCTTGGCAGTATTCCTAATTTTTGTTCTGTCATTCCACTTGTTAACCATAAAGGATTATCTTCAGATGGTATTGTTGCACCTTCAGCATTTATAAGTCCTGACTTATGATACATTCCTAAAGCCATCTTTCTCATAGTTTCATCACTAGATAAAGTTTCCCAGTTAGTATTACTTGTATTTGGATTCACTAATTCAAGGTCACCTGAATCATTTTGTTTATTAAATGACTTAAGTGATACTTGAACTGGACTTGTGTTATTATTCTTAAGTTTAAGAACTCCTGAAACAAACGGATCTGCTTCTTTTTCATTTTCTTTCTTCTTTAAGTTAGTCACAACTTGGAATGGTATAACCGTAGGAACTGAAACATTTATAGTTCTAATAATTGTTACTACAACATCTTTTTCAGTCTCATTCCCATCTGAATCTGTTGCTCTATATCTTACAGTACTAGTTCCTCCAAGTTGAGTTGAATCAATCATAGTTTTCCTATCATACACTAATTCTAACTTAACAGGCTTATTAAGTTCATCATCTTCTTCATCTATAACAGTAACTACATCTTTAAGACGAGCATCTAATTCTTCTTCAGTAAGATTAGTTAAACTGTTTAATTCTATAGTCTCTCTACCTCTCTTAACATAGATTTCAGGCTTTGCTTGAACTTGTACAGTTGATGTAACAGTAGTCGATACATCATTATCATCTGTAACTGAATATATTACATCATAAAGTCCAACATTACTTGTGTCTATATTGTGAGTTATCTCTATACGATTTGTTAAGCTCTCTCCTGCTGTACCTGTTGCCGTTACATTTGATTTTAACTCCTCATTAGTAAATTTATCACCTTTAAGAAATACTTTATCTACTACACCATCTATCGTTGGAGGTTCCATATAGATAGACTTCATTCCATCTATGGTTAGTTTAAATGCTACATGTGTCATGTAATCTTCATCATCTATACCATCAGAATAATCTTCTTTTTGGTTTATAATATTTCCTTTTATAGAAAGATTCTTAGGAGTTCTATGATATATTGTCAAATAATCTCCATAATTAAATGATCCATTTAATCGATTTGCATCAGAACTATTCTTAACTGGATCCTGATTTCCCCTCATATTTAATCTTCTTTTTATATTACCATCTTGATTATATAAAATAATCTCTAATGCTGTTTCATCTGTTCCATATTCTATACTATATGGTTTACCACTATGTGCTAGAATATTTCTAGAATTACTATCAATTTTAATTTTAAATGGATACCCTTCTCTAGCACTAGGTAATATAGTATTAATTTTGTCTCCTTCTAATGACTGATCTTTTTCATATATAGATTTCAAACCAGACTTAGTTATTTCAAATGTTACATTTGTATAAGCGTCACCTTGTTGAACACCATCAGAGTAATCTTCTATAGCACCTCTTACAGGACCTTGTATTCTTAATAAATCTTGGTGCCATGCATAGAATTTAAGCTTATATCCATATCTAAATGCTTGTCCATTAAACGCTTTTAATCCAATATTTGTATCATTTGCTTTTTGCTCACCTTTTACATGTTCACGCCTTATTTCTTGATTGTTATTATCCAATAATGTAACTTCGTATTGTTTATTCTGTTTATTTTGTTGTCTAAAGTACATATCTTCACCATCTGATACTTTAATAGTCATGCTATCTGTATCAAATTCCATATATAGTGCTACCTCAGATTCGTTTTCTGGTCGATTTACCCTATGTCCCATAAACTCTATCTTATCATCAGGTAATGCATTTGATAAATTTATATTTCTATTGGTAGAGTAACTTCTTCCCCATAAGTCAGTAACTGTATAGGAAAGTACATATCTTCCAGGTTCTTCTACACCTTCTAATCCTGTTACTTTTATATTATCTTTACCTAATATATCATGGTCATCTTTTATGGTTGTACCTTTCGTGAAATCAATCTCATCATCACCATCACCTAAAAGTGCATTTAAATCTCCTTCAAAAGTTATCGTTGGCGCATCATTATATACGGCATGCAATCCAAACTCTGTAGATTTAAATCTTACATTGTTGATATTGTCCATATCTTGTATACCATCAGAATACTCTTCTTTTTCATCAAATACAGTTCCTGTGATTTTTATACCACGTTGAGCAAAATCAGCTGAGATATTCTCTATGGATATAAAATCATCTTCTTTTATAGCATAGTCTTCTAATGTATTCAATTTAGGAGAATTCCCATCGTCATTACCATTTAGTGTAACTTCCTTTACAGGCTTCATAGATTTATCATATACTTTTATAGTTACTACATTATCATTGGGTTTAGTTGGATCAAGTTGTAAACTAGATTTGTTCTCTATTTTTACTCTACCATCATCAAAACCAATGTCAAATACTTTACTATTTGTATTTCTTTTCACTCTACCTGTATTATTTAAAGAGTGGATTTCTATCTTGTTAAGACCTAACCCTGATTTTACAACAATAGTACGTTCAACTTCTGATGTTCTTCCCCAGCTATCTTCAGCAATATATTTAATTGTATATCTACCAGGTTCATCTAAATCTACATTTGTATCATCATATACTATATCATGAATAGTTATATTCTTATCATGGTCATCTGTTATAGTAATATCTTTAAATGGATTTAAAATTTGCCCTTTATAATAAATAAGATCTTCATTATGACCAGTTATTACTGGAGCGTTATTATATACAGATTTTAGTCCTTCTTCTTTTATAGTAAATCTTACGTTCTGTATCTGATCAGCATCAGTTATACCTTGATTATAGTTAGCTTTACTATTTTCTGTATTACTTTCTATATTACCTTCTATAACCACATTTTGATAATCTGTATACCACACAGATAAGCTATATCCTTCTTGGTATTCGAAAGCATTAACTCTACTTACAAATTCATCATTAATAGTACTACCACCACGTAATTCTATATTAGCAATGTTTGAACCTAATTCATTGTATACAGTTAATCTAAGTGCTACCTCAGATGAACTTCCTGGCATAACATCAGTTGTAGAATGATTTATTACCCTTAACTTATTGGTAATTGTATCAAAACCTATTGTTAATATGTTTTCAGAACTACGAGTAGATCCTTTATTTATTTTTAATTTAACTTCTTCTAATTCATTTCTAGGTTCAACTACAACCGTTCTATCATATGTTTTTTGAACTCCACGTTTAGTTGTTACATTATATTTTACAGTATAAATACCTTCTAGCATGTTGTTAAATCCATTTTCATTAACAGTTATAGTATAGTCTTCATCCGATAAATCGTCTGTATTTGCATGTACACCATCCATGAAGTCTATATCGTCACCTCTTTTTACTGTTACTTGATCTATTCCAGTTAATTCAGGAACAGCAGTTTTTAATTCCTTAAGTCCATCATCAGTTATCATAAATCTAACTTGTGTATATTTGTCATTAGTTCCAAATCCATTAGAATAATCTATTGAATTATTAACAACGTCTCCAGTTATCTTTATATCCTCAGGAGCAATTCCTTTTAAACTTATAGTATCATATTTACTATAGTTTTGTTGATGGATTTTTGCTAGTTCTGTTCTATCATGCTCTCTATCTCCATTTAAAGCAATAGAGTATTTTTCCAAACCTTTTTTATCTCTAACAGTCATTTTAAAATGTGATGTATCGTTATTAGAAGATTTAACTTTATTAGTCTCTGTAGTTGATGCTTTTTTTACAATAATCTTACTTTGTGCTGTATCAAACCCTATTTTTAATCCTAGAACATTATTATCATAAACATTTATATCATTTAGTTTAACTTTTGATTCTACTGATATATCAACTTCTTTTAAAGTTGCTCTTCCCCAGCTATCAACAAGCATAAAGCGTAATTTATATTTACCTACTTGATTAAAAGTATAGTTTCTAGTAATTTTTTCTTCATTTAAGTAAATTTCTATATCACTAGGTGATAAACTATCTTTATCATCACTTACTTGAACATTTGCTAGTAAATCAACTGTATTACCCTTGATTATAGTAGTATTTGTTGAACCACCAGTTATTTGAGCTGCTTCATTGTATACAGTTTCTAATTTATCTTCTTTAACTGTAAATCTAACATTGTTCATATAATCTGGGTTGGTAATACCATCACCATAATCTTCAGTAGTCTTATTATTGGTATCTTCTATTCTACCTGTTATTTTTATACCATTTTGATAATCTCTTCTATAAACTTGAATAGTATCTCCAACTAAATACTCAATATCATTTATAGGATCTAATTTAGGAGAAGTACCTCTATCGTTACCTGTTAGAGTAACCTTTGCTTTTATATCTCCTTGTTCATTCCTTATTTCTATATCAAATGCCGTATCATCTAAATTTCTTACTGATAATCTATCAGCTTTTTGATTATATAATTTATATTTATTGTTAAGAGGGTCAAAACCAATTTCAAAAATAGGTTTATCAGTAGGATTTTCAGTATCACTAGGGTTCTCACTAGAATCCCCACCATTAACAACATTAGTTGCCTCAATATCATTACCTGCATTATTATCTAAGTTACTGTCTGAGTAAATTTTGAATCTATTATCATAAATTTTTGGCAATACAGTTACTTTTCTTGTTGCTGTAGTTTCTCTTCCCCAACTATCTACTGCTCTGTATTCAACCTCATACTCTCCTATTTGATTCATGTTTACAGTGCTCTTAACAACATCAACTACTAGATCATTATCTTCATCAGTTATACTAACATTTTCTAATGGATTAAAGTTTTTTCCTAAGTATGTCACTGTATCTTCTATACCATTAATAACTGGAGCATTATTGTATACAGCTTCTAGACCTTCTGGAGTAAATTTAAATATTGTATTCCGCATATCTATTTCTTCTTCAAATCCATCACTGTAATCTTCTTCTCCATTTATGACATCGCCGTAAATAGCAAATCTTTTTGGATCCATATGTTGTAAGAATAAGTAGTCTCCATTTTTATACTCAAAGTTTTCAAATTGCCTAGATATATTACCTCTATCTGACTTTCCACGATAAGTATGTTCTTTCTTTACAGTTCCATGTTTATCATATACAGCTATTTTTGCAACATTAACATCACCCTTTTTATACCAGAAAGAATATTGATTATGTCCAACTAATTTTATTTTTCCTCCATCTCGAACTCCATCTGCTCCTGGTACAACTGCATATTGTATAACATATCCTTCTGGTGCAATTGCTGCAAATATATTTTTTTGATTGCCTGTCGGTCTTAATTTTTCTTCATATACTGATTTTAATCCACTACGGGTTATTTCAAACTTTGCATTTAATAAGTTCATAGGTATATCAAAACCGTCTGTATAATCTTCTCTTTTATCTATAACTTTACCATTAAATTTAACTCTATTTGGATGCCATGCAAGTAACTCAATCTTATCACCATATTCAAATGTGTAATTATTCTTTAATTGATCAAATTTATTTGAAGTACCTCTTTCCCTACCTTCAATATTAATATGAGGTATTTTTAGTACTCCATTTTTACTAAATATCTTAATCGAGTAATACCATGTAGTACCCATTTCTTGGTTAAAAACTTCATCTAGTTGAGTAAGTGTAACCTTTTTAGTCTCGTGATCAAATCCAATAGTTA
The DNA here is from genome assembly GCA_937880075.1 of uncultured Romboutsia sp. Classification (GTDB taxonomy): domain Bacteria; phylum Bacillota; class Clostridia; order Peptostreptococcales; family Peptostreptococcaceae; genus Romboutsia. The sequence continues at coordinate 34,635 of CALFLM010000033.1, forward strand.
CTATGTCTCTATTAGTATCTAAATTGGGTCCACCTTGAAGTACAATTGTGTTTTTTTCTATCCCTTCTTTTATATTAAGGGTTATTTCATTTGTAGTTTTTCTGCCCCAACTGTCTTCAACTGTGTATTTGATAGTATTAATACCTATATTTAACTTACCTTCATCATTTATATTATCTAAAGGTTGGTCTCTATCATTAGTAATTTTTACTTTAGTTTTATCAATCTCTCCATCAAGAGTATCTGATACAGTAATATCCTTTAAATAATCAATTGGATCTCCTGCATAGGCTTCTAACTCTTTTATGCCATTTATAATAGGTGCCTCATTGTATATATGTTGTAAACCAGTTTCAGTTATTTTAAATCTTACGTTTGTCATCTGGTCTTCATTATCTATACCATCAGTGTAATCTTCTTTCTCAGCACCACTATTGCCTATCATATTTCCTTTAATCTTGATTCTTTTAGGTGTATTACTCCAAACACTAAAGTAATATCCATCTTGTACGTCGAAGTCTAATATTTCATTTAGTTTATCAATATTTTGAACATCAGACTCATTTAATTCAATGTTGTGAATTTCTTTTGAGTTTTTGTTAAATAAAGTAAGTCCAAATACTTTATCATTAACTATAGCGTCATTATCTGTATCTTCAGTACTTGTATCATCGGTATTTGTCGCTACTGTAGTTTCAGTATTTGTTTTATGAACATCAAATCTATTTTGCATAGGGTTATATTTTAATGAAAATATCTTTTGATCATTATTATTAGCATCATAGAATTCAATATCATTAGACACTGAGTTAGATATTACATGCATATTTACATCTTTAGATGTTGTTCTTCCCCATGAATCTGATACTTCATAGTGTACTGGATATGTTCCTACTGTCGTTTTATCTACTGAGTCTATTCCTTCTTTTACTAACTTACCTGTTATCTCATTATCATCATCAAGTTCATCAGTTACAGTAGCAACACTTTCTAAGTCAATATCGCTATCTTTAAGTATATAAAAATCAGTATCTACACCTTTGATTACAGGTGCAGCATTATATATCTTTTCTAGACCAGAAGATTCATTTATTTTAAAACGAGTATTATACATTTTTTCATCACTTTCAAATGTATAAGTATTATCTTCATTATTTTCACTACTTTTGTTATTTTTATTTAATTTAACCTCTATACCATTTTGATGATCATAACTCCATAATGAAATATAATCGTTATCTGCAAATGTCAAATTATTAAACTTACTTACAAACTTCTTATTTTGTAAATCTTCTTCAGTTATAGTAACTTCATATTTTACTGTGAAATCACCATTAGTCTTAGAGGTATTTTTAGTATATACAGTCATCTTAAATACATTACCACTTACATCATTAGGTAAATTATTTAAATTAATGTCTGTTACAATGTATTTCTTAGTAATTGAATCAAAACCTAACGAGAAAATAACGCCATTATTACTTTTTACATTTATTTTATTTGCTTCTAGAGCAGTTTTATCAGTAACAGTTATATCTCTATTTTTTGTAGTGGTTCTTCCCCAACTATCAGTTAACCTATACTCAACACTCTTAGTTCCTGTTGTATTTGTGTTAATCTTTTTATATATAACTCTAGTTTTTAAGTTATTATTATCCTTATCATGGTCATCACTTACAGTTACACCATTTAGATAATCAACTTCTTCTCCTCTTTTAACTGTCATTTCTGTAAAGTCAATCTCAGGAGCTTTATTATAAACAGCCTTTAGACCATTTGACAATATTTCGAATCTAACATTGTTCATATAGTCAGGATTATCAATACCATCCTCATAATTTTCTGGTATACCATTACTTGGGTCTACACCTTGATTATTGTCTGTATTTTTATTTTCTAAATTTATAGTTTCTGTATCACCAGATCCTGAATCTCCATGGTTTGTATTACCTATTCCTCCAATAATCTTAATTCCATTTTTAGGATTTTCTGACCATAATTCTATATAGTCTCCTACTTCGTAATTAAACCCATTTATCTTAGATAATATCCTTTTATCTATCTGATCTCTACCTTTTATGTTTACTGTTTTTTTCAAAATTCCACTTTCAGAAAATACTCTAAATTTAAATACAATATTATCTGTACTAGAGTCTAATTGAACTTGATTTGATTCAGTAATCATATATGTTTTAGATACATAGTCAAATCCAATCTTAAATGCTAACTGATTTTGCTTATTATAAACTTCAATAAACTTACTTTCTATTGGATTTGTACCTGATACATTTACAGTTCTTTCTGCTTGTGTCGAAAGTCCCCAGGAATCGGTTACTGTATAAACTATCGTATGATTTCCAAGTTTAGATGTATCAACTTCAGTATGATCTACAGATACTTTACCTGATTTTACAGTTTCTTCTGTAAATTTATCCTTATCATCAGTAATTCTAATACCTTCAGGCCAGTATTCTATTTTATCTCCTCTTTCTACAATAACTGATTCTAAGCCAGTTATTTTGGGAGCTTCATTTTTTATACTTTTTAGACCCTTAGGTGTTATTTCAAATCTGTGATTAATAAGATTTTCTTCATCAACACCATTCGAATAATCAAGCGTATTACTAACAGTACTGTTTTCAACATTTTCAGTAGTGCTATTTTCAATATTTCCAGCTATTTTTAACTTTGTACTTGATTCTTTGTGCCAAATGTATATATGGTCACCATTTACATACTTTAAGTTGTTTAACTCTTTTAACTTATCAGAGTTACTTTTATCTTTACCTAATAAATTTACAGACTTTTTCAAGTTCATCTCTTTATCATATAGTTCAAACTTAAAATACTCTCCATCTATACGGTTATTCATGACCCTACTATCTACGTCTATAACCTTAATTGATGATGATGGAATGTCAAACTTTAGTTTAAATCTGGTGTCTGATCCTCCTGCGTAAGTTACACCACCTACAGTAATAAGAACATTTTCTAAACCAACATTTGTAGAATTTTTGTTTGAGAAACTCGTTCCAATGTGATCACTTGGATTAATTCCTGATATAATTCTACTTCCAGAACTTTTTCTTCCCCAGCTATCTGTAGCTGTATACGTTATTTCTACTGAAAGCTCATCAATTTGTTTTACTTCAGTTTGTATAATAGAAGTATCTATTTCTTTATCATGGTCATCTGTTACAGATATACCTTCAAGGATATCCATATTTTTATCATTTACATCTTTAATATCTGAAAGACCATGTATAACTGGCGCTTCATTGTATACAGACTTAAGACCTTCTTCTGTTATTTCAAACCTTACGTTTTGAATATAATCAGGTTCATCAATCCCATCAGAGTAATCTTCTTTTTCTTTATTTATATCACCCTGTATATCACCAGTAATTTTTAATCCCTCTTTGTTGTTAATAGGGATTATTTGAATAAAATCACCAATTTCATACTTACTTTCATTTAGTATATCTAACTTATCAGATATACCCTTGTCTTTACCTGTAAGTTCAATAGCAATTTTTTCTTTGTTTTCTTTGTCGTATACATTTATTTTATATATTATGCTATCAGGATTTTTATTTGATAGTTCCTTATCAGATCTATCTTTAACAATGAATTTACCTTCTTTAGTATCAAAACCTAATGAAAATGCTAATTCATTTTCTCCATCAATATATGCATTAAATGTATACTCTTCTATACTTACTTTCTTTTCTTCTACATGTGTATCTTTACTTTCTTCCGTTTTGATAGTTGTTTCATCAGTATCTACTTTTGTATCACTACTTTTATCTTCTTTAGTACTATCACTTTCTTCTTTTATATTTTCCATCTTCTCTATTTTGTTAATTTCATTAGCATAAGACAGCAAATCAAACGGAATATTTTGACTAAAAATTGCTGTTAAGCATATAAAAGAAACTATTTTTTTGTACTTCATTTAATAACGATTCCTCCTTTCCGTAAAAATCTCCTTTGGGATAATTTCCAGTAAGTATAACTTTCATTATTATACGACATAAATCTACCCGTTTCGTCATACTTGTCTTAAAATGTATTTATATTATCTTTATCTGCATTAGTTAACTCGTTACATTAGTAAAGTTTTACAATTAGGTATGATTGCTTTCCAGCTTTTGTTCTTTATTCAAAAAAAAGGGGCTGTCTCACTAAAAAATAAAATAAAAATGTATCAAATGAACTATCCTTATCTCCATCAAACATATTCTTAACTTTATCAACTTTACCATCAATGAAGTTAGAATTACTATCTTTGAAAGTCAACAAAATAAACTACATTTGCAATGTGCTAAGTAGGCTTATTAATAACAGCTGCATTTGCTGTAATGCTTAAATCTAAGCACATAATTAGTGCTAAAATAAGTGACATTTTTCTTTTTACCACTTTTAATCGCCCTCCAATATATTGTTTTATTGTAAGTGCTATAAGTAATAAATTTTTAATTTATTTTATAATATTATATATTAAATCATATAACATTTACAATGATATCTAGGGTTATTTTGTCGAATTTTATAGTTTATTTTTTAAGGTATTAATATTTTTTATGTATCATTTATACCGCTACGGATACATTCGTTGTATTGTATCAAAATAAATTTTTTATTGTAGGCGTCGATTGTTAGACGTTTACGCTTTTGTCACCTTATAGTCACTAGATTTTATACGTATCTTGAGTTATCCTCTTATCAAAAAAATCACCTCATTTTGTATAGTTTTAAAGTATATTTTAACTATATCTACAAAATGAGGTGTTGTTTAATTTTAATTTATTTAAATATTCTTAATATAATACTATTTAATAATCCTGTTGATACTAATTTTTTTAAACCTACAACTGCTACAATTGCAATAACTCCCACAGACAAAACTTCTTTTGTTCTTTTATCATTATTTGTATTTGTAGGAGATACATTATTGTTAGTATTTCCTAATTCTATGGATTCTTTATTATCTTGCTCGTTATTTATATTATCTTCTATTAGTTTTTCTTCATCTAATTGTGGTTCAATTGGTTCCTCAGATTTATCTCCATCTAATGGCGGTTTAATTGGTTCCTCTTGATCTTCTCCATTTAATGGCGGCTCAATTGGCTTCTCTTGCTCTCCTCCATCTAATGGTGGCTCAATTTGTTCCTCTGAAACTTCTATCCACTTTGCATATAATGTTGTATTTTCTGTTACTACATCTTTTGCAAAATCCCATTTCTCTGTGTAACTTTCTGACTTATACCATCCATCGAATATATATCCTTATTTTATTGGTAACTTTGGTTCTTTTATTAATGAATTTTCTTTAACATTCTCTATTTCTGCAACTTCGCTTCCTCCGTTGCTATCAAATGTTACTTTATATTCTGGTATCTTTATCCACTTTGCATATAATGTTGTATTTTCTGTTACTACATCTTTTGCAAAATCCCATTTCTCTGTGTAACTTTCTGACTTATACCATCCATCGAATATATATCCTTATTTTATTGGTAACTTTGGTTCTTTTATTAATGAATTTTCTTTAACATTCTCTATTTCTGCAACTTCGCTTCCTCCGTTGCTATCAAATGTTACTTTATATTCTGGTATCTTTATCCACTTTGCATATAATGTTGTATTTTCTGTTACTACATCTTTTGCAAAATCCCATTTCTCTGTGTAACTTTCTGACTTATACCATCCATCGAATATATACCCTTCTTTTGTTGGATCTATAGGTCTTTGTATTTTGGTATTTTCTAAAATACCTGTTATTTCTGAAACTGAAGTTCCATCATTACTATCAAATGTTACTTTGTATACTTTCTTCAAACTAGCCAAATATTCTTGTAGGATATCTATTTGTTCATCTACCATATCCTGAGTTAAATCATCTCTTACTAAAACATTTTTTGCTACAATTAATGCATTCTGTAAATTATTAAATGACTGCTCTTCATATTCAGTTTTATCTAATTTGTCTATTTTATCTATTAAATCCTCTAATTTTAAAGAATCATATTGATGCTTAACTACTTGAATTGTTATTATTTTAGTAGAAATATTATTTTCAGAATCTTCTACAGTATATTTTGCTGTATATGTTCCTAATTTTGTTGTATCTAAGTTTGTTTCAATCTTAATATCAGGAAAATCTATTTTTCCATCTTCAACATCATTTACTTCTACTAATTTAGTTAAATCTATATTTTCATTTATCTTAATCTCTACGCTATCACTTGATGATGTTATTACAGGTACATGCCCTTTAACTATTTTATTGTATAAATCTTGATAAAGTAGTTTATCATCTTCATTCATTTGCTCATATCCACGAACTATTATAGATTTTACGTCTTTATAAAAATACTTATTATAAATCTCATCTTCTGCTGTATTTTTTACAAAATTATCTATATAATGTTTCATTCTAGAAGTGTACTCATTGTAAAATTCTTCATCAGATATTGACATAGGTTTAAGTCCTTGTTCTGTAACTATAAACGTACCCTCTTGATTTTTAGGAATTTCATATACCTTTCTATAGTCTCCATTTAAATTACTAATAAACTTTAGTTTAGTATCAGAGTTCCAATACTTTAATATTAACTTATACCCTATATTTACTGGTACTTCAAATATTTCAAGATTTTTATCCGAGAACATTTCTCCCTTACCACCAACTACTTTTTTGTACACCTCAGCATTATTATTGTCTAAAATTTGAATTTTAGCATACTCACCATCTTGTGCTACCCCTGGATTAAACAAACCTGTTCCACGGTATCTAAGATTTAATTTTAAATTACCATTATCATTAACTAATTTAACTTATGCTGCATCATCCTTATAACGACCTTGAAATTGAACTTTTACATCATTCTCAAAACTATTCACTGTATTTGAGTTTTCATAAATTAAATCAAATTCAGTTTCTTGATTATTACAGATTATCATACTCTTTGAATTATTTGTATAGGACCCTACTAGCTCTGGTACAACTAGTTTATACACACCTATAGGTACATTAGGCATTTCAATAATATTACTATCAATTTTGACCTTAGCTACTGTTTTATTTCCATCTTTTAGGTATATATACTTACCTTTTAATAAATCTATATTATCAATCTGTATATTTATTTTGCTACTTCCTGTTAAATTGTAATTACTCAATTGCTCATTTGTAACAATTTGATAGTTGCAATCAAAGCCTAAGTCAGATTTTATTTGATTCGTTAAAGTTTGATCTATTACCAAATCTTTCAATGAAAATGCATTTTTAGAATTTCCTTGTTCTATCGTAAATCTTGCTTCTTCAGAAACTTTAATTCCCCATGCATCAAAATAATCTACTAAGCTTACACCATACTTGTCATATATTCCAAGTGCCCATGCATCTTGTGTAGACATTTCTTTTCCCTCAATAATATTTTTACGATAAATCTTAGCTATATGTGCATAAGTATCTGGTCCTTCAAATGCATCTAAGAAGTTTATTATAAAGTATAGTTTTCCAGGCAGGTCTAAATTTAAGAAAGTTCCACCGTCTAATCTTACTTTATTATGTTTCTCCTCTATATTTGGTAATTTACCTAACCAGTCAGCATCATATGGGAAAATATCCCTATTTATTTGTACGTAATGTCCAAAAATATTATTAGAAACTTCTCCTATCCCTAAATCACCTTTACCCAAAGAACCTTGATAACCATGACCAAACTCGTGCAATCCTCCCCAGTTAGCTTCAAAAAATGAAGAAACTTTAGGCTTGTTCACACCAATATGATCACTTGCATAATATGCAGCTCCAGCTCCATGAGCATTTGCTTTAACAAAAACTCTAGCATTTACATTCTGATCGTATGGGTTATCCGGTGCATAATCTAGACCTAACGTCTTATCATAAGATTCTACAACTTTTCTGAAATAATCAAAATAATCATCTAAAGTCTTAAATCCTTTTGGATAGTAATTAACTATTTCATTAATATCAGTATATGGAACTAATACTGTTAAAATATAACTTTCCACAACGCCATATGCACCAGTGTCAGCTTTCCATTTTTTAAAGAACTCCTTCTCATCATCACCTTCACGATAATAATTAAGCTCTTTTACGCCTTTATCATTACTATCCCATTGTATTTCAACTTTCACAGGGTCTGGATGTTTGTATAAAGTTTTTATAAATGGTGTATAATCATGTTCAAATGTCACAGTTTGCCATTCATTGGTTATAGTTTTATTAGACTCTGTAAGCTTATCATTATTAAGCATAGTATATAATAAGTCTGAATTTCCTGCGGTCTTTCTTATTTCAATATTTGAATTTGCCTTTATAAAGAAACCTAACATCTGACGATCATGATTGTGACCACGTTCAATTCCCATTGCTTTTACATTATCAATACTCGCTAGAGTGTACATTGTACGTTCAATCATAGGTTTTATATTTGGATCATTAGTTACAGTAACAGGAACGTCTATAGTTGTAGTGTTTCCATGTGAATCAGTTACAGAGTAATTTATTTCATAATTACCTGTCTTTTCAGTATCTACATTATGTTTGGCTTTGATATTTTGAGTAAGATCAAAATCTTCAAAATCCCTTGCAAAAATTCTATATCTTGCGTCTTTTAATGAGAATGTATCTCCCTGTTTAAGAACAATTTTTGTTGTTCCATAAAATTCAGGTGGATTACTCTCACTCCAGTAACCTTTTGTTATATTGCTTTTGTCCTTTAATATTTCTTTGTCACTTGCATATACTAAATTATTACTAAAGCACGATTCAACAAAATAGTTTATAGCTAATAAAACACTTAAAATTTTTTTCCTTATATCAATCTCCCTCCTTTTTATTTAGTTTTTATTAATATTAATAGCTATACAACATTATAATCTATATACTGTATATATCTTATAATATTTGTATATATTTGTCGATATTTTTCAATTTCATTTAATTACATTGGTAAGATTTTCAATACAAGCGCAATACTTTATAGATATTTTGCGATTTTTCTTATACTCCATCCTAATTCTAAAAAATTAGCTATGTAGCACCTTTCATTTATAGTAATATATTTGTAGTTCATAATTTTATGTCCTTTCATATAATATATTTTTAATGTTATAGTAATCTAACTTAATAATGATAGTATAAAATTTTGTATATAAGTCAATAAACCAACTTTTTTAAGTTCGGTTAATATGTGATTGCTTTCCAGTTTTTGTTCTTTATTCAAAAAAATACTGCATTAAATTAATGCAGTATCTCCTAAGCCTTAAATTTTTATCTTATTCATTAAATCGAATAAATAAAAGTACATTCTATACCAGTAGCAAATATGATTACATTTTTCATAAGATTAATTCCTTTTATTAATTATGAACTTTGTAATCTTTTCTTTTCTATAAATATGCTTACATTATTTTGTATCATATATAAAAGAACTGGTATATACATATATGATAAATAACCTTTTATATTAAATAATATAGCTATTAACAAACTAGATGATAATATAGACGATATTACTGATGATTTATTACTTTTATTAAATAGTTTTAAACCTATTCCAAACATTAAACCAAATAATAAAATCATTATAGAAAAAACTATAAATATTCCAAATGACTGTATCTTACCTGGCATAGATGGAATATATCCATATCCTATTACGAATAAAAATGTAATAGCACCAAAAAGTATATATATATTTCCCATATCCTTTTTTTTAAATAAAAGTATTATAGTAAATACTAGATATAAAGAACTTAAAAAGCTAACTAAACTCATGTCACTCACCTATCCTTAATTAAATAAAACCACAGAACTTTTAAAGTAAAAGATCTATGGCTTTATATTTTATTTAAAATATATATTTTTTTATTATACTCCTAATATCATAGAGCCTATAGCTAAAATTGCTACTGTTGCTATAAATATTAAAACTAGTAATTTAGTTACAAACTTCATCCATGTTGAGTATTCTATTTTAGCTATTGCTAAACCTCCCATAACAACTCCTGATGTTGGAGTTATTAAGTTTACTATACCACTTCCTGCAGAAAATGCTGAAACTACTATTTCTGGTGCTATATTTAACCTTTCTGCTAATGGTGCAAATATTGGCATAGAAACTGAAGCTAATCCTGAAGTTGATGGTATTAAAAATGATAATGCTATATATATTAAATATGCCATATTAGCAAATAACATTCCAGATACTCCACTTAGTATTCCTGATGCTTTATCTAGTATAAATAAATCTAAACCTGAATTTGCCATCATAAATGATATCCCTCTTGATATACCTACAACTAAAGCAACTCCAACCATATCTGCACATCCAGATATAAATGATTTAACTATGTCTTCCTCTGATATTCTACATACTAATCCAATAACAACAGCCATTATAAAGAACCAAACTGTTAATTCTGGGAACCACCAAGTTCCTAAAGATGCTCCATTAAACCATGCAGTATTATCAAATACAGTTACTCCAAAATCACCCCAAGGTATAACACTTATAATCATTACTATAAACGAAAAAGCAAATAAACCTAATGCTATTTTTTGTTTTCCATTTAGTTCTAATATTTTTTCTGAATTATTATCAAATGCTTCCTTAGCTGCATCTAATTCATGCTTAGATAATATTGACTTACCTTTATCATTGTAAACTTTTTTAGCATAGTTCATTACATATAATATAGATATTATTAAAGGTACTATCCATAATGCAACACCTAAAATTATAGTTGTTCCTTGATTTATTTGTACTCCTGATGCTCCTGCTGCTGATATTGCAGCTCCTATTGCAAATGGATTTACTGTTGAACCTAAAACTCCTATACCACAACCAAGTAATAATGTTGCTGCTCCTACTAATGGGTCAAATCCCGCTGCCATCATTGTTGCAGTTATTAATGCATAAAATGCTAAAGATTCTTCAGCCATACCATAAGATGTTCCACCTAATGAAAATATTAACATTAATACAGGTATTAACATTAATTCTTTACCTTTAAGCTTTTTTACTAAAGCTCCAACTCCAGCATCTAATGCTCCTGTTTCTGTTATAACTCCTAGGAATCCTCCTATTATAAGTACAAATAATGCAACATCTATTGCACCTTTAAGGGTACCATCATTCCATACACTGACATATGGTACATCTGAATTATTTATTGTTTCAAGAGCAGCATCTATACCACCTTCATTCATAGATGTACTTATAGCTTCATCTAAAGCATTATCCTTTACACCTACCATACCAGTTACTGGTGCCATAACTACATCTGATAATTGAGCTTTTTTAACCCCTGGTACAACTTGAGTTACTAATGCTATAGCTATCATTATAGTTAATAAAACTGTGTAGGCAGATGGAAATTTAAATTTTTTCTTTTTAGTCGCTTTTCTATCATTTGATGTTAAAGCTTTTGACATTTTAATTTCCCCCATTTTTATATATTATAGTTCCAGTTTCTCCATGTAATGCTAATTTAGCCTTTTCTAAAGAAGTTATTAAAGCCTTACCATTAGTAGTAGACTCTACAAAATCTATACATGCTTCTACTTTAGGTAACATAGATCCTTTAGCAAAATGTCCTTCAGATATGTATTGAGTTGCTTGTTCTAAGTTTATAGAATCTAATTCTTCTTGACTTGGCTTATTAAAGTTTATACAAACTCTATCAACTGCAGTTAGTATAACTAACATTTCGGCATCAAGATCTTTTGCTAGTTTAGCACTTGATTTATCTTTGTCTATAACAGCCGCTACACCATGTAATGACCCGTCTTCTTTTTCTATTACTGGTATTCCACCACCACCAACAGTTATTACTATAGTTCCATTATCAACTAACTGCTTAACTGTTTCTAGTTCAACTATTCTTTGTGGTTGAGGAGAAGCAACAACTCTTCTATATCCTCTTCCTGCATCTTCTACAAAGGTAAATCCTTTTTCAGATGATATTTTTTCGGATTCTTCTTTTGTATAAAACATACCTACTGGTTTAGTTAAATTTTTAAAAGCTTCATCATTTTCATCAACTACAACTTGAGTAACTATAGTTGCTACATTTTTGTTTAGTTTTCTTGAATTTAATTCATTCTTTATAGATTGTTGTAAATGATATCCTATATATCCTTGACTCATTGATCCACATTCTGCAAATGGCATACTTGGAGTATTCGCTCCATTACTAGAAGCAAAATCCATAGCTAAATTTATCATTCCAACTTGTGGTCCATTACCGTGACCAACTATTACATTGTACCCTTCTTCAGAAAGGTCTACTATTGTTTTAGCTGTTTGTTTAACTAACTCTAATTGTTCTTCTGGGTTATTTCCTAAAGCATTTCCACCTAGTGCTATAACTAATCTTTTCATATTTATACTCCCCTACTTATTTTACTCTAGTATATTAATTACTTAAAACCTTTGTATATTTATGTAAAGACGGCCTTCATTATATATTATTGCTTTAATGAAGGCCATCTTTTTATTTAAAGTCTATATATTATTGTCCTATAGTAGCTGCCATTATAGCTTTTATAGTATGCATTCTATTTTCAGCTTCATCGAAAACAACAGATTGCTTAGATTCAAATACTTCATCAGTAACTTCCATTTCAGTTATACCAAATTTTTCTCCCATTTCAGCACCTATTTTAGTTTTTAGGTCATGGAATGATGGTAAACAATGCATAAATATAGCTTCTGGATGAGCATTGTCCATAACAGCTTTATTTACTTGATATGGCTTTAATTGTTTTATTCTAGCTTCCCAAACTTCATCTGGTTCTCCCATAGATACCCAAACGTCAGTATATATAACATCAGCATTCTTAGTACCTTCCATAACATCTTCAGTTAATGTTATTGTACAGTTATTTTCTTTAGCTATAGCTTCGCACTTTTCAACTAGTTCTTTAGCTGGGAATAATTCTTTTGGGGCACATGCTGTGAAATTTAACCCCATCTTAGCACAAGCAACCATTAAGGAATTACCCATATTGTTTCTAGCATCTCCCATGTAAACGAAGTTTACGCCTTTTAATCTTCCTAATTTTTCCTCTATAGTTAATAAGTCTGCTAACATTTGAGTTGGATGGAATTCATCAGTTAAACCATTCCATACTGGAACACCTGCATAAGCTGCTAATTCCTCAACTATTTCTTGAGAAAATCCTCTATACTCTATACCATCATACATTCTACCTAAAACTCTAGCTGTATCTGCTATAGATTCTTTTTTACCCATTTGAGATCCTGTAGGTCCTAAATATGTAACTCCCATTCCTAAGTCCATAGCTCCTACTTCAAATGCACATCTAGTTCTTGTTGAATCTTTTTCAAATAATATTACAACATTTTTTCCTTCTAATTTTTTATGAACTACGCCAGCTCTTTTTAAATTTTTATAGTCTCTAGATAAATCTAATAAATATCTTATTTCTGAACTTGTAAAATCTAATAATTTTAAAAATGAACGACCTCTTAAATTAACTCCCATTTTAAAAATCCCCCTATCATTTGTGTTTTAATATTTGTTATGAATTTTATATCTTACGCTTCTCTTATTAAAGGCATAGACATACATCTTGGGCCCCCACGTCCTCTTGATAACTCACTTGATGGTATTACATGTATTTTTATACCATTTTGCTCTAGTAATCTATTAGTTATGTAGTTTCTTGAATAAACAACAACTTCACCAGGTTTTATACATAATGTATTTGAACCATCATTCCACTGCTCTCTATCAGCAATAACTTTATCTCCACCACCACATTGTATTAAAGTAACTTTTTCTACCCCAAGGTGCTTAGCTAGTATATTTTCTAATTTATCATTAACTTCTAATATCTTTAATTCACCTTCAGTATCACCCTTAGTTACTTCAAATACTTGTAATGTACCTTGTATTCCCGGGTGTATAGTAAACTTGTCTACATCTATTTGAGTAAATACTGTATCTAAGTGCATCATTGCTCTATTATTTGGTATATTAAATGCTAATATAGTTTCTATATCATTATTTTTACTATTAAAGAATATTTGTTTAGCTATATGCTCTATTGCATCAGCTTGAGTTCTTTGAGATATACCTATTGCTAAAGTTTTCTCAGTTAAATTTAATATATCTCCACCTTCTATATGATATTTAAAGTCTCTATCATAAAATCTTTCTACTTCATTTTTAAAATCTTTATGATACTTAAATATATAATCTGCGTATATAGTTTCTCTGTTTCTTGTTACAGAGTACATTTTATTTAAACTTACACCACTTCCTATACTAGCAAATGGATCCCTTGTAAAATATAAGTTTGGCATTGGGTCAGTAATAAATGGATAATCGTCTTCTGCTAAATCTGCTAAACTTTTTTTACTTATTACTGGTAATTCATTTTTATTTATACCAGCCATAGTCTTTCTTATTAATTCTTCATTAGATTCAAAGCTTTTTAAGTATGTATACACAATCTTTTTCATTTCTGAACTTTTTATATTAGCTTCTTCTATAAATTGATTTATGAACTGTTCTTTTACTAATTCATCTTCCATAACTTCTGCTGCTAATTCATGTAAATAAACAACCTCTACTCCATTTTGTCTTAAGACTTCAGCAAAAGAATCATGCTCTTGTTGTGCTACTTCTAGGAATGGAATATCATCAAATAATAATCCTTCAAGATATTCAGGTGTTAAATTTTCTAGTTCTTCACCTGGTCTGTGAAGTAAAACTTTTTTTAGTGGTTTAATTTCACTTGTTACTTTTATTGCCATTGTTATCTTCCCCCTTAAGTTTGTTTTGTTAAGAACCAAAACATATTTTTTATCTAACAATGTATATCTATATAAAACTACACAAAATAAAATGTTTTCCTTATCATTTTAATAATAAACATTTTTATTTTGCATTGATTTATAAACTAAGTAAATTAAAGTTTAATACTTTCAAATAGGACTTGATTATTAGTTATATAAATGTTGCCATGTTTATTAATACTTAAATCCATGTACCTTTCAAAATCTTTTTTCTTGGTATCTATTAATTCTATGATATTACCAGGAATAGAATATATATATTCTAATATACCTTTGGTATCATTTATTACTAACTTATCTTCATATAAATACTTTTTAATTTGATTAAAGTGTTTACTTAATATCTCTTCTCCATTTTCTAGTCCAAACTTACTAGAAATCTTTTCTTCTGAGATTTTGATATTGCTATTAAATCCTTTCACCAAACTTTCTAATTCCTTCATATTTCTACTATCAATTGTTGAGCTATAGAAATATCCACCTACTTTTAATACTCTTTTTATTTCTTTTAAAACTTTATCTAAATCTTTCATATAAAATAATATATGATTCGCTATAACTAAATCAAAACTTTCATTTTCAAAAGGAATATAATTTGGATCAACAATTTTAAAGTCAAATATGTCTGAGTAATTACTTAGATTTTTCTTTGCACTATTTATCATGTCCTCACATACATCAGTTAAAGTTATACTTGTGTCTTTATCCAATAAATCTATATTCTTAAACCATAAGGCACCATTTCCACATCCAATTTCTAAAACTTTATACTTTTTATCTAGCTTTATATTATTGAAAGTCCAATTATACCAACCATGTCTATTAGAACTAAATCTATCTTGTAGCTTTACACTAGCATCTAAATTTGATGAGTCTACATATTGTTGCAATAATTCCTTTTCAGCTTCTAAGATTTTTATTATATCTGTTGTTTTATTCCAATCTAGATTTTCTTCATCTTCTATACTCTTTTCTGCTGATTCTATGGCATTTAAAACTGTCTTCATATAATTTATTTTATTTTTCATTATATTTTTTTGTAGCCTTAAAGAGTTTATCATATCTACTTTTTCAAAACTTTGAGATTCAGTATTTTTAACTTCTTCTAAGGATAATCCTAGGTACTTTAAAGCTAAAATTCTCTTTAGTTTTATAAAATCTGATTCTGTATATAGCCTGTGTCCATAGCTATTATGATAGGATGGACTTAGTATACCTTTATTATCATAGTATCTTATAGTTCTAGTGGTCACACCAGCCATCTTAGCAATTTCTCCTGTAGTATATACCCCTTGTCCCTTCATAGTGTTTCCTCCAAATCTCTTGCTTTAATTTAATTCTATTAGGTTACGTTACGTTATGTACAACATTTTTTTTAAAAATTTTTAATAAATTCAAAAATAAACTTTTCTACATTTTTCTCTTGTCTTTACTTTACTTTTTATAGTTTATTGATGGCATCATATTTAATTGACATTTAAAATATACATTCTTTTATAACATTAAACATATCTAGATTTATAGGTTTGTAAAAATCTAAATGTTAACTAAAGTTTATGCTATCAATTTATTAATTTTATAAACATATTTTTATAATTAATATTTTAAATAAAAATAATAATAGTTTAAATATATAAATTATTATTATTTTTATAAAATTCCTTTTTAAATTTATAAATTATTATTTTAAAAATAAATCTATAAAAATTAAAAAGTGTATCTAAATCTGATATAAAATCAAATTCAAATACACTTTAAATTATTAAAAACTTTTATACAAAAATAGTATCTATTTCTAGTAAATTAGAACTTGGTATATATCCATATTGATTATCAAAATTAACTTTTGCCCAACCGTTATGTTCTGATATAATTTCTACCAAAGCTCCTTTAGGAATATGACCAACTTTAGAATAATCTTCTCCAGGTCCAAATTTTATATCCAAATCAGATTCTTTAACTACCTTCATTGTTCTATCTTGTATAGTATCAGCTAATGTATTTTTAAATCCTTCCCAACCTTTTTTATCATCTTCAATTAATCTTTGTGAACAAAGTTTTCCAGAAGCATCTTTATGCATTATAACTCTATCTAAAGGTATATCATATCTTTCCATAAGCTCAGCAACTAATGCTATTCCATTCTCTTTAACTTTTTCCCACCCTTTAGAATCTTTATCATCATTTACACATAACTCTATACCTATTGTTGTATAATTAGTTTTATCTCCTGAAGAATTATTTCTATCTCCAACGTGATATGCTGAATAATTATCTTGTAATACATGTATTGCTTTATCTTTATCTACAACATAATGTACTGAAACAAATCTATCATTTTTCTGAAAATACTTTCTATGATTATCTGCATCTGCATTATGATTTTCATTTGCCGTATCATGGATAACGATATATTTTTGGCTATTGTTTTTTAAGCTAAAATTATTTGTATTAGTTATATAATCTTCATATAACGGTGTACCATTTTGAAGTATCATATCTCCTTCAATTTTATTTGTTGTTTTTTCAAGACTACTATCTGCAAATACAACTCCTGAACTAAATAAAATTGTACTTGCTAGACTTGCTAATAATATACTCATCCTCATATAATTCACTCCATACATCTTATCTTTAATTAATAATTGTCTAAAATGTATTATATTATATTTTTAGCATCTTCGTCTTTTTTCGACTTATTTTGCATTGTTTTTGATTTATCTTCTTTATCTTCATGCACAAACGTTTTAGCAATTAGTATATATACATTCTTTGCATTATTATAATTATTTATCAATTAAAGGGTATATCAAAATGATACTCCCACTACATTTGCATATACTTAAGTAATATTAACAAGACCAAACTTCAACTTTAATCTTTTTAGCTTAGCCCTCCAAGGATCATATAAGAACTTTAAAAATATTATTGTTGAAATAGAATGTGTTAAATCAGGTATAAAACTAGATATATAAAGACTAAAAAATGAATCCCATGAAAACTCATATAAATATCCCGTAGCTGTCCATATATTCATTATCCAACCAAATATGAATCCTGTAAATCCACCAAATATATATAATTTAACTTTACTATTTATAATATCTTTTTTTATTAAATATCCTGATAGAAAACCTATTATGCCCCAACTAAACATTTGCCACGGTGTCCAAGGTCCTTGTCCAAAGAATAAATTCGATGCAAGAGCTGACATTGCTCCAGTTAAAAATCCTGCCTCTGGTCCAAATACACTTGCAGTAATTATTATTATGGCTGAGGTCGGCTTGAAAAACGGTACTGGTGTAAATGCAACTCTACCTATAGCTGCAAGAGCTGACATAACAGCTAATGGAATCCACTCTCGAGCTTGAGGCTTTTTCATTTCATATATCATTAAGAAAGGTAACATCGATAATATTATAAAAAGCATACTTATAAATGCATATCCTCTTTTCCCAGACAATGTATATATGGCTAAACATATAGGAAATACTAATGCTATTAATAATACCAAAACTTTAAATCTATATTTTACGAACTTATTTTGGCTTTTATTGCAATATTCTTCTTGCATAATTTAACCACATCCTCATATATAAGTGTATCTTCAAAAATATTTTTAGCTATTCTATTAGATACCGTTGTATAAAAATTATTTCCTAAGAAGAATTCTTTTGGTGTTCCTTCTGATACTATACTTCCATCAAAAAACATTGCACACCTATCTGAATATCTCGCTGAAAATTCTATATCATGAGACACTAAAACTATAGTTACTCCCATATATTTTAGCTTAATTAGTATTTCTCCTATTTCTTCTTTAAAATATGCATCTAAACCTTTTGTTGGCTCATCTAATAAAATGATTTTAGGATTAAGTAGCATTATTTTAGCAATACCTGCCCTTTGCAATTCCCCTCCACTTAAATCATAAGGATGCTGATTTAATAAATCCTCTATATTTAATAACTGGCTTACTCTTTTAATCTCTCTATCTATATATTCTCTATCTTTATTTTTTAATATAAGCACTTCTTCTAAGTCTTCTCTTACACTTTCAAATACAAATAAAGATTGTGGGTTTTGAGGAAGTAAGGCTAAATTGTTCTCATACAAGGTTTTATTATTATATTTTTTCATTTCAATATTATTTATAAATATCTTACCTCTTTGAGCTTTTATTTGTCTTGCTATCAATGATAATGTTGTACTTTTACCTGTTCCATTTCCACCTAATATAGAATAAATTTCTCCTTTATATACTTTAAAAGACAAATCTCTTATTGTAGGTTCGGATGTTTTAGTATATTGAAAATAAACATCTTTTAATTGTATAGCTATTTCTCTATTTTTTTCATCTAAGTTATCTTTTTTTTCAATCTCATCTAATTTTGTTATAATTACTTCATCCATACTATTATTTAACCATTGCCTACAATCTTTCACAGTTAATGGATATTTATTTGAACCTTTAATATATTTATTTAATTGATTATAAATTTTACTTGGTGTTGGAAGAGCTTTAAACATTTTATGATTTTTATCTTTAGATAGTATATCTACCACTTTACTATTTGTATCATTACAAAGCACTTTTCCATCTTCAAGTACAATAACTTTATCACATACAGAATATATGTCCTCCAGATTATGCTCTGTCATTATTATAGTTGTAGATATCTCTTTATTTATTTTAACTAGTGTATCTATAAAATCTTTAGATGCTATAGGATCTAGTTGTGATGTAGGCTCATCTAATATAAGTATTTTAGGTTGCATAGCCATTATGGAAGCTAAATTTAAAAGTTGTTTTTGACCTCCGGATAAATCACTTACATTTTTTCTAAACCATCCTTGTATACCAAAGAAACTTGCCATTTCTGCAACTCTTGTTCTTATTGTTTGAGTATCTAGTCCCATGTTTTCAAGTCCAAAAGCTAACTCATGCCACACCTTATCTGTTACAATTTGTGCATCTGGATTTTGTAGTACATATCCTATCTCACTTGCCAGCTGTTTACTTGAATATTTACTTATTTCTTTTGAATAGTAATATATATCACCACTTCTTTCACCGTGTGGACTAAGTTCTGGCTTTAAATGTCTCAATAATGTACTTTTTCCACAACCAGACTGTCCACATATTAATACGAAATCTCCTTCTTCTATACTAAAACTAATATTATTTAATGCTTTTTTTAATTGATTTGGATATGAAAATTTTAATCCATCCACTCTGAGTATTTCCATTTATATGCCTCCATTAATTCTAAAAAAGATGGTAACATTGTTATTAATAAAAATGATATATATATTAATATGTATAATCCATCAAATTTTATTTTTTCTATAGTAGGATAAAATAGTAAATCTCCATAACCATTTATGTATCCCATAAATAAAAATAATCCTAAAGTACATATGATTCCAAGCATAATCATATCTCTTTGTATAAATCTATATATAGAAAAGTTTGTTCTCCCCTTTATTCCGTAACCTCTTGCCTTCATTGAGTCTGCACTTTGGACTGCATCCTCTAAAGCCCAAGTTACTAATATGGATAGTATTCTCATGCTACTTTTTATTTTCATCTTAACACTTCCTTCACTATAATCAAGACCTACAGTTTTTTGACTATTTGCAATTATTTTAGTCTGCTCTATTAACTTTGGTATAAGCCTTAATGTCATACTTAACATCAAAGCTATAGATGGAAGTGTTTTTCCAAATATATATAAAAATTTATCCGAAGTTATTATTTCATTATAGCAACTAAACCATAAAACTACAGATGCCATCATAAGACCTGAATTAAATCCATAGCATATGGATTCTAAAGTAACTGGATTTTGCCTAAAATAAAATAATACTGTAACTCCTCTATTTACAAATATTGCATTTACAACTGTTACACATAAAACCATCATTATTGTAAACTTTAAAGTTTGTTTAGTTCTTTCTTTATTCAATATGGCTGAATATAATATTGCACTTATAAGTGATATTAATACAAGTACTGGATGCATATAAAGCATAGACATACCTATTACTATTAAAAAGTATAAAAAACTTACTATAGGATGATAAGTTCCTAATACCCTTTCCATACTAATTTCTTTTAGCTCCTAAATCTTCTCCTAAGTTACATGTATAGTTAAAGTTTATAACATCAGAAGACTTAACTTTATATGCACCTACTCCATAATTAGGATACACACCATTTACATTGTACATCCATCCACTATTAGCTCCACCATCAAATTCATATAAATTATTAATTCCTTCTATATATATACTTGATCCTGAACCTGAATACTCCATATGTATGCCTTTTTTACGAGTTGCTTTAACTAATATATCAAATACTGTATCTCCATCATTAAATTCAACTTCCATAGTAGGTAATATTATTCCACTTGATGGTAGATGTGAAAATTCTGGTTTTTCATTTATTCCATTATTTATAGCTGTTTTACAACTTATAGCTATTGTAACTGTTTGATTTTTTGGTTGTTGTGATGTTGTTGTTTCAGATTGTTTACTTGGTTCTGATATTTCACTATTACTTGGTTTTGTTAATTGACTACTATTTGCATCTGATTTGCTTGATTCCTTATCAGTATCTTCATTTTTTTCACTTGATTTAACTTCACTTTCTTTCTTTTCTTTATTATTTTTTTCAGTTTCAGCATTATCTACTTCTACTTCTACTTCTGTTTCTTTTTCTTCTTTATTTACTTTATCATTAGCTTTAATTGATTGGCTACTAACTACTGTATCATTGTTGTTTTTTTCATCAGTATTAGTTTTTTTAAAAATACTATCAAATCCTAGCGCTAGTGATACTATTACAATAGCAACTACTGCT
Source organism: uncultured Romboutsia sp. (assembly GCA_937880075.1). Taxonomy (GTDB): domain Bacteria; phylum Bacillota; class Clostridia; order Peptostreptococcales; family Peptostreptococcaceae; genus Romboutsia. The sequence continues at coordinate 56,370 of CALFLM010000033.1, forward strand.
ACTATACTTATTTTTTTCTTATCCATAACTTTTCCTTTCTTAAATAATATAAAACTATGCTGCTATTTATTAGCAGCATAGTTTTATATTTAATCTAATTTTCTTCTGTTGAGTACTACTATTGCTACCATAGCTAAAGTTGCACTTATTATAAATGGTAGTATAGATTTATCTAATGTTTCAGGACTATTATTTTCAGTTTTATCTGCATTTTCATTATTTCCTTGATTTTTATCATTATCTTGGTTCTCGTTACTTCCTGAATTTCCACCATTATCTTTGTCTTCACCAGTTTCTGGATTACGTAAATCAACATCACTCATATCATATAAACTTGTTTTTCCATTTGAAGCTCTTTCTATTGATACTAATGCAAGCAATACCTGCTCTGTAGCAATATCATTAGCTTCAACTTGAGATAATAAATGCTTAAATCCACCATTTTCTAATTTAAATCTCATTATTGCATCTATTATACTATTTCCATCTTTTATAAATCTTGAATCATTTATGTCTATTCCTAATGTAGTTAAAGCTATTAATACTTGTGCACTACTTTCTGATGTTTCACCTTCACTTGTTCCAAATCCTCCAGTTGATAACTGTGCTTTTGAAAGGAAATTAATCGCTTTATCTAAAGCAGATTTTACTCTTGGTTGATTTTTATACTTAGCTAATGCTTGTATTGCCATAGCTGTTATATCTACATCACCAGTAGTTCCACTTAAATTAAATCCACCATCCGTTAACTGTTTGCTTAATATTCCATTTATAAGCATTTCTCTTGAATTTTCATTACCTTTTATTTCAAATTCATTACTATCTAATGCTATAAGAGCAAATATTAGTCCGTTTATTCCTTGTTTAGATACATTGTCATAATTATACAATTTTTCTACTAAGTTATATCCGCCCACATAAGTTGGATCATATCCTAATGCTGTAAGAGTTATTATTGCTCTTGAATATTCAGTGTATTTTGTTCTATGAAGTACACCATTTTTTTCTTTTAGTTTATTTACTAAGTTTTTGTAGTAAGTTTTGTATAAATCACTTGGTACATTTGTATTACCTTTTGCTAATGCAAATATTTTCCATTCATCTCCATAGCCTGGATTTTTTAAATTACTTAAAATCCAATTTTCTGTATTTGATTTAACTTTTGATACATCAACTTTATTTACTATTTCAGTTACTGTTACTGTTATAGTTTTTATAGTTTTTAATCCTTTTGTATCACTTACTTCATATATTACTTCATAGTTTCCTGCTTTATTTGTATTTACTGTATTTTTTATTACCTTTATTTTTGATGTTAAATCTTTACCTTCCTTGTCAGTTGCAGTTACATTTTTCATTGGGTCAAAAGTATCTCCAACTTTTATTTCTATATCTTTTGCATTTATTACTGGTGCTTTATTTTCTATTGGAGGCAGTGGATGTTCTGAATCATATTTATTTTTAAATTCATCAAATTTTTCATAGCTATTTGTTATATCTTTTCCTAAATTAAGTGTATAATGCCATATAAGCTCATCATCAGGACTTAGTTTATATGAACCTGCACTTACTTCTGGAGTAACTCTATTTACTGAGTATATCCATCCACTTTGTGGACCTTTATCCATTTCACCTAGTCCATTTATTGATGAAACATATAAATTATCATTTTTACCACTTGCTATTACTTTATCTCCAAATAACCTCTTAAGTACAGTATAAGCAGTGTCATTTTCTTTATATTCAACTTCTAAACTTTCATAAATAGCTTCTTTATCTGTATATACTCCAATTTTTATAAATTGTTCTTGTGAGTCTTGATTTTTTTCTTTTACTGTTACTTTTATCTCTTTTATAGCTTCATTATTATTTTTGTCTACAACTTTATATACAACCTTATATACACCTGCATTTGATGTATCTACAGTATTTTCAACTATTTCTAGTTTTTCAGTTATATCTCTACCTTCTTTATCATATGCAGTTACATTTTTTCTTTCGTCAAATGTATCTCCAACATATAGTTCTACATCACTTGCAGTTATAACTGGAGGTTTATTAGATTCTTCTGGTTTACTACCATCGCCATCATTCTCTAGTTTATCTGTAAGATCCCAATAAGGTTTTTCTCCATTTACATATCCTTTATATGAACTTAATCCTTGAAGTGCTTGCATAGTAGTCATTTCTATCGGTTTTTTATCACCAGGATTACGAGTAAACCCACCTGTTTCTTGGTCAAAATAATCCATAAGACGTGTTATTATATTTCTATAACGTGTCCCAAATCCTTCATCTTGAGAAAGTGGATCAATTTCTAGTATTGAAAGTGCCAGTAATACCTGCGCCGAACTTTCTGGTGTTCCAAAATCATACTTGCTAGACATCTCAGCTTTTAAATATCTTAAAGCCTTCTCTACTGACGCATTTACTTCTTCATTATAATCTTTATATTTGGCAAGAGCTTGCAATACCATAGCAGTTATATCAACACTTGTAGTTTTATTATCAATTAGACCAAAACCACCTGTTTGTGGATTTTGAAATTTAAGTAGTTCAGATATCATTTCTTCTCTGGTCCATAATGCTGTATCTGGAATAGTAGTATTTTTTGCATCTAGTGCAAGAAGCGCATAGGCAAGTTCATTAGAACCATTCTTTAGATTTTTACTATTATAAATCATCTCAGCTAAATTTACACCTTCAATATTTGTAATATCTTTTCCAAGTATTGAAAGAGATAGTGCTACACGCTCTATATCTGTAGGTTTTTTTGCATCAGACCAAGTTTTTACTTCTTTAACAACACTGTTATAGTATGCATCTAATTTATCTTTCTCTATAGTTTCTCCTGCATGAAGTAAACTGTATATTAACCATTCATCACCATAAGAGTATCCATCTTTATAATTTTTATTAATAAATTCTATTGCTCCTTCTACTCCCTGAGTAACTAATTTATTGATATCTACAGGTTCTACATCTCCTGGTTTAACTGTGATTGTAATTTTAACAGGTTCTACATTATTTGTATTATCAGCTGGAGTACCTATTGCAGTAACTGTTCCTTCTGAAAGAGCTGTTATATAATAATCTGAACCAGAAATGTAAAAACCTTTATCTGGTGCTTTGTCATATTCATCAGTATTCTTCTTCCAAAATCCATTTGTTCTACGTTCAATCTCAACAATACCTTCTTTATCATAAGTCCAGATAAGCTCAGGTGCTGTTACACTATATCCTTCATCTGATCTTTCTCCAACAAAAGTCAAATCAATATCACTTTCAGTATTATTATTCATTTCTATAGTATCATTTTTTACTGTTACTCTAGTAAGTGGATTCAGGTAAGTATAAGTAGTCTTTTTGCTGCTAGTTAATACTCTTTTTTCATTTGTATCTGGGTTGATATCTGTTAAAGATATCTTATAAGTAGTTGTTCCAGCTTTGTAAGGCACGTATCCATTTACCATACTTGAAACATATTCGCCTACTGTAGGGTCACTACTTTCAATTGTATAATTATTACGGTTACTAGCATTTTCAGGTTTAACTACAACACCATAATATTGTGGATTGAATGCTCCGATTATTGAACTATTCGCATTTCTTCCATGTATTTCTATTAAACTTGGGATAGTTTGTTCTATAGATTCAACAGGAACATATGTAGATGTAACCTCTACTTTAGCAGTAATGTTTGAGTCTTTAACAGAAGTAACTTTTATAGAAGCTGTTCCAGCTTTTTTAAAGCAGAACGATCTAGAACCTGCCATATTATAAACCATATCCTCATTATCTGCCTCATAATTAAAACGAGAATAAACAACAGGTACATATTCATCTGATCCTTCGTATCTTGCTTTAACTTTTATATCTTTCCACTCAGAACCAGCAATCGTATATTTTCCATTTGTAACATCATTTCCATCAATGAATAATTTAATTTCTTCTATATTTTTAGAATTTGCAATTACTTTAATATTAGCTACAGTTTGACGTTCACCATTTGCTTTTATCTCTGTTGCTGTTACGATAGCAGTTCCTTCTGCATCTATACGTAAATCACCGTTATCTGATCCAATTAACATACAATCTTTCGGTTTAATTTCATTAATACTCCACTCAATTGTACTTCCTTCTGGCAGATCAACTATCTTGAATTCACCTGCTCCTTTGAATATAGGATCTACAAAATCAGGTGATAAATGAATCACTTGATTATCTATCTCTATCTCTTCACCGTTATATGATTCAAAAATAACTTTATATTTGTTTTCAGGTAAATCTGAATCGTCTGGATTATATTCTTGATTTTCACCAAAGTATGGATAACCTGTGCTACTTTGTCCCCATTTCACTCCATATTTACCACGATTATGATTTAGAAGATTTGTAAAATCTATAGATTTCATTTCTTCTTCTGTCATAGGTTTAGAATTTATTAAATCTTTACTTGGAATTTCAATTTGGTTTTGTGAAGTTTTGCTCCAATAGCTATTAATCACGCTTCCAGATTTATATTGATTGAAAAGAACTCCTTTTTTACCTTCACTTACAGAATAGCAGTTAGAAAGAACTCCTCCATTTAAACGTTTTGCAAATCCGCTGGCATTTGAGCCAGTTACATCAGAATAGCAATTGATTATAGAACCTTTAACTTCAACCGTTATAGGACCAAGTGCATCCCATCCACCAAAGCTACCAGTAAAATAAATATTTTGTATAATACCTGATTCTCCAAGGATATTAAATATACCTCCATCTGCATTTTTAAATGTAACAGTATGACCTTGACCATCTAAAGTTCCTTCAAACTCACCAATTGGAAAATACCAGTCATTAGAATCAATTACAATATCTTTATCTAATACATAAAATGCATTTTTATCAGATACATCAATCTTTTTCAAATCTTCTACTGAATTAATATGCTTGATGTCTTTTGGATTTTCAGGCAGAGCGACTGGTGATGTAACTTTTTTCTTTTTTAACGCATTAATTGAGTCACTTAGTTTCTTTGCCTGCTCATCCACCTCTGATTGTGTGGCATCATCTTTTTCAAATATTGCCTCGGCATCTTTAAGAACTTGTTGCAATGCATTCCAGCTTTCTTCTGTATACTGATCTTTCTTTGTTTCTAGATCTTTTACCTGATTTATATAATTTTCAAGTTTAGTCTTTTCAACTTTGTCTGACGGAGGTTGAAGTTTCCCTTCTTTTAAAGTTGGAAGCCCATCATTATCTCCACCTTCTGAACTTGTCCAAATAAACCCTGTATCAGGTAAACTTGTATTAAGTAGTGATACTCCTTCACTGGATTTTAACTCATCTTTTGTTTTTTTATCACAGTTTACTTGCTGAGGTTTTGGATATGCCATACTTACTGGCCCCGTAGCATTTACTGTATAATAACAGTTAGAAAGCATAGAGTTAGCTGAGTTATTAATTCCTACCAGACCTCCATACAACATACTATCAATTGTACCAGCAAAATAAGAGTTTTTAATAGTACCTGAACTTAATGTTCCAACAAGACCTCCTACTTCTCCCATCCAACCACTTAATTTGATTGATGCAACAGAGTAGCTGTTTTGAATAGTACCACTAAGTGTTACTGCCATACTTCCGAAAGTATCTTTACTTTCTATTGTACCTGCACTGTTTATCCCTATATTTTGAATAGTACCAGATACATTTTTCGCCAGTGGTTTGTCTGCAAGTGTAATTTTAAAACCTTTCCCATCCAGCGTTCCTTCTAGATTTTCTATCTGTTGACCCGTGTTTAAAGTAATATCATTTGTTAAAATATAAACCTGATCCTTCTTTATTTCTTTAGGGAAATCATTCGCTGAACTAATTTTAAAAGTATTTTGTAAGTTATCCGAAACTACACCAGTTGCATGTACTGGTACAATAAAACTATTGATGATAAGTGTCATTGTTAGAACAATGCTTAATATCGACTTCATCAGTTTTATTTTTATTTTACTCATATTTTTTCACTCCTTATAATTATCTCTGGCATTGATTTAACATACAAACTGTTCCATTAAAGTAGTTTAGTCTATATAATTTTATATATATTTTCATTTTATGTCAATAAAGTTAAATATAGGCAATAATTATACATTTTTATCGTGATAGTTTTAGATAAATTAGATATTTCTTTGAAAAATCAGATATTATTAATGTTAAAGTATATTTTTTTAAAATCAAATTTACAGATATAAGCATTTCTTTCATCTTTTTTGAGATGATTAATTATAATATTAAGTGCAACACCTAAAAGTCTATAAAAAAATAGCCTATAAGTTTATGTTCATGTTATAGTAATAGTACCTACAAAATCACTTTAATTATAAAAGGTGATGTAAAGAAATTAAGAAGAAAAGGAAAATCCTTAAAACCAAAATAAAAAATAGGTAAAAAATTTGCTGGTTATAATGAAATTGAAAAGACATTAAATATAGATGTTTATTTTACAGATCTTTATGCTTTTAGAAAAGAATGACTAATGAGAATACTAGTGGGTTATTAAGGGAGTTTTATCTTAAAAAATTTTATTTTTCTACTACAGTAAACGAACTTAAAAAAGTTGATAAATACATTCTTCCAGTCTTATTCCATTTTTATCTATATTTTAACATTTTATTACAGTTTTATCATATATCTATAATTTATAACATAAATAAAAAACACATTGATAAAATTACCAATATGTTTTCGTGGATTTCAATGGTGGAGACGAGGGGAGTCGAACCCCTGTCCGCAAGTCTTTTCCCTGTTGCATCTACGTGTGTAGCCAACTGTACTAAAATCTCGTCTCACACATCGCCCAGCGGCAGGCTATGTGATTGACCAGTCCCAATTAGTCCGCTTTTGGTCGAGACACCCCAAAAGTAGTTCCCTGCATAAATGACGACCAGGCCTAGCCGGCAGGAGGGCGAGGCGGGTCGAGCAGCATTATTAAGCTGCTAAAGCGTAATTATCGTTTGCGTTTATTTTAAGTTCCCCAGTTTTTACGTGACCCAGAGTAACACGACACGCAGCCCCAAGTTCCAAACCCACGTCGAAACCTTTACGCCCCCGTGGTAAGTTTAAAGTCCTTGGACTGTTTTCGCAAACTTTTTTATTCACCATTTATATTAAGTTGTTCGTTGTATTTATATATTAATACTTTTTAGCATTAAAATCAAATGTTATTTAGTGGGTAAATTAGTATTTTCCTCTAAGCTCTCTTTCTATAGTTCTTTGAGCATCTTTTTTAGCTAAGTCTTGACGTTTATCGTGTAACTTTTTACCTTTTGCTAAGGCTAATTCTACTTTTACCTTACCATTTTTAAGATACATACTTAAAGGAATTAATGAGTATCCTTTAACAGTTGTAGCCCCTATAAGCTTTCTTATTTCATGCTTATGAAGTAATAACTTTCTTACTCTTAAAGGGTCAACATTGAATCTATTTCCTTGCTCGTATGGACTTATATGAACTTGTTTTATAAATACTTCGCTATTATCTACAGATGCATATCCATCAGTTAAGTTTACTTTTCCTTGTCTGATTGATTTTACTTCTGTACCTTTTAATTCGATACCACATTCATAAGTTTCTTCTATAAAATACTCATGTCTTGCTTTTCTATTTGTAGCTAATGTTTTAGTTCCTGCCATACATTCACCTTCTTACTTTAAATTCTTATTTAGTATATACCCTATTAGTAAAAATATACCATATATATGCTTATTAGTCAATATTACCAATTTATTGTATAGGGCGTCGGGAAACACGACGCCCTATATCTACTACTCTTCTATTTCATCAAAAGGTTGTTCTTGATCTTCACCTTCATTTTGTGGTCTATCTTCTAATTTGTAAAGTATCTTAAAGTCTATTTCTCTTAAATCTACATTTACATTATCAACTTTTATTCTAACAGGATCACCTATTCTATATGTCTTTCTTGTACGCTCTCCTATTATAGTATATGTCATTTCATCATAAATATAATAGTCATCACCCATATTTGCAAGTCTAGATAATCCTTCAACAGTGTTAGGTAATTCTATAAACATACCAAATGAAGTTACACTTGATACAACACCGTCAAATTCTTCTCCAACTTTATCTTCCATATATACTGCTTTGTAGTAATCTTTAACATCTCTTTCAGCTAATTCTGATGCTCTTTCTCTTTCTGATGATTGAGTTGATGCATAGTCTACTATATTTACAAGTTGTTCTTGTCTTTTCTTATTTATTTTATTATTTAAATGTTCCTTCATTATTCTGTGTATTTGAAGGTCTGGGTATCTTCTTATTGGAGAAGTAAAGTGGCTATAGTATTGTGCAGCTAATCCAAAGTGTCCGCTACATTCTGGTGAGTATCTAGCTTGTTTTAATGAACGTAACATTATTGTACTTATAGCTTCTTCTTCTCTTTTTCCTTTTATTGCACTTATTATTGATTGTAGTGCTTTTGGATGAACTTCTTCTAAGTCACCTTTTATAGTGTATCCAAATGTAGATACAAACTTTCCTAGCTCTTGCATTTTTTCAGGTGATGGAGTTTCATGTATTCTATAAACAAACGGTATGTTTAACCAGAAGTAATGTTCTGCTACTGTTTCATTTGTTATAAGCATGAACTCCTCTATTATTCTGTTAGATATTCTTCTTTCGTATTCTTTTATATCAGAAACTTTACCTTCTGGAGTTAATATTATCTTAGCTTCTGGGAAGTCAAAATCTATTGCTCCTCTTCTATTTCTTCTTTCCATTAATATTTTTGCTAGTACTTCAGCAGTTTTAAAATCTTCTGCTACGTGAGAGTATTTAGCTTTTAATTCTTCATCATCATGTTCTAGTATGTCTGACACTTCTGTATAAGTCATTCTAGCTTTAGAGTTTATTATTGTTTCTTTTATATCGTATTGTTTTACATTACCTTTTCTGTCTATTTCCATAAATACTGATAATGTAAGTTTATCTTCATGAGGATTTAAACTACAAACTCCATTTGAAAGAGTTTTAGGTAACATTGGTATTACTGTATCTACTAAGTAAACAGATGTTGCTCTTTTTAAAGCTTCTTTATCTAGTTTACTTTTTTCGTGTACATAGTGTGTAACGTCAGCAATGTGAACTCCTAATTTAAAGTTTCCATTAGATAATCTTTCTATAGATATAGCATCGTCTAGGTCTTTTGCATCTTCACCATCTATAGTAAATATATTTAAATCCCTTATATCTAATCTTCTATCAATTTCTTCTTGTGGTATTGGTACTGCTACTTTTTGTGCTTCTTCTAATACCTTTTTAGGGAATTCTTCAGGAAGTCCATGTGCTCTTATTATAGAAAGTATTTCAACTTCCTTTTCGCCTTTTGGCCCTAATACTTCTATTATTTTACCTTCTGGTTTTCTACCAGCTTGTGGCCATATAGTTATTTGAACAACAACTTTATCTCCGTCTTTTGCTCCACTGAAGTATTTTTTAGGTATATATATATCTTGATTGAATTTCTTTTCATCAGCTATTACGAATCCAAAAGTTTTGTTTGATTGGAATTCACCAACTACTTTAGTTATTTCTCTTTCAAGTACTTTTATTATTGCACCTTCTGCTCTTCTTTCATCCGTTGCAGGCTTTGTTATTTCTGCTACAACTCTATCGTTGTGCATAGCTCCATTTACATCTGCTGCTGGTATAAATAAGTCTTGTGTGTATTCTTCGTCTGACTCAACAAATCCAAATCCTTTTCTATGAGCTACGAATTTACCTACAAAGTATCCCATTGATTTAGGTGAAGCTATTTTTCCTTTTTTAGTTTTTCCTATATATCCGTCTTCTTCTAATTCTTCTAAGAAGTTATAAAACATTGGCATCTCTGTTGGATGTATGTCAAATATTAAGGCTAGTTCTTCCTTTTTTAAAGGTGTATATGCCGGGTCATTTATTAAACCTAATAAACGTTCCTTAAGTCCAGGTAACATTTGTTATCCTCCTATTTATTATGATAAAATTCTATTTACTTAATTTTTATATTGCTAAATTTTTCATGTTCTCAACGATATATAATCTATATCACTTGAGTAGCATATTTGCTCGGTATTTTAAATATATCTTGTGTTCAAGCTAGTTCTTTGAATTTAATATAATATTCATTAGTTATTTATTTCTTATTAATATATTATTCGTACCTTTTAATCATTATACACTAATAAAATTATTTGGTAAATTTTACACTTATAATAATTCAAACTTTATATTATTTAATATCATTTCTGTTACAAATTTTAATAAGCTCAAAAATAATTTTGTAAAACAAAACAACCACGTATACACGTGGTTGCTCTTTTAAAAATTAAATTTAATTCTTAAAAATGTATAAGTTAAATAATGGCCAATTATTTAACTAAAAGCATAGCTATTGCATTTATAAAGAATAATACTGCAGATATTTTTGTTACTCTTCCAAGGAAAGCTTCTTTTCCTTTTGGTTTGAAATAGCTTTGGTTTCCTTCTCCACCATATTGTGAAGGAACTGCACTCTTTGTATCTTGTGGCATTATACTTAATATAAGAACTATTGATAGTACTACTTGTACTCCAATCAGTATATTACTTATATTCATATGTCCACCTCCTACTCTTTAGTTTGTAAAATTGTTTCATTTCTTAATATATCATAATAATGTGGTCAATTCAAGGTATGTATCCTAAAATTAACCTTAACTTCAATATATTAAAACAGCGTAGTATAAAAAAATTTACTTCGTTTGAGCGATGTGTCGGCGAAACATTTTATTTCGCCAAAGATATATCTTTGCTCTCGCTACAGATACATCCATTGCTCAAAACAATTATAATGTTACAAATTATCAACAGTATATATTTTTTATAATACCTTAGTATATAAAAAATAATCCCTATACAAATATACTGTATAGGGATTATTTTTTATATTTATTTTAAATAATATTAAATTTTGTAATTTAATTATTTCTTTAAGTTGTAGAAAGAATTCATTCCACAGTATCTAGCTTGCTCTCCAACCATTTCTTCTATTCTTAATAATTGGTTATACTTAGCAACTCTATCAGTTCTTGATGGAGCACCAGTCTTTATTTGTCCAGCGTTTACAGCTACTGCTAAATCAGCTATAGTTGTATCTTCTGTTTCTCCTGATCTATGAGATATAACTGCAGTGTATCCAGCTCTCTTAGCCATTTCTATAGCATCTAAAGTTTCAGTTATTGTACCTATTTGGTTAACTTTTATTAATATAGAGTTAGCTACACCTGCTTCTATTCCTCTTTCTAACCTTTCAGTGTTAGTAACGAATAAATCGTCTCCAACTAATTGTAATTTCTTTCCTAATCTATCAGTTAATAACTTCCATCCATCCCAGTCTTCTTCATCTAGACCGTCTTCTATTGTTACTATTGGGAAGTTGTTAGCCCAATCTTCGTATAATGCAACCATTTCTTCAGCTGTTAATTCTTTTCCTTCTCCAGCTAAAACGTATTTCTTAGTTTCTTTGTTGTACATTTCTGTAGCAGCAACGTCAAGTCCTAATCTTACATCATCTCCTGGCTTGTATCCAGCTTTTTCTATAGCTTCAACTATTAATTCTAAAGCTTCTCTGTTTGATCCTAAGTTTGGAGCGAATCCACCTTCGTCACCTACACCACAAGCTAATCCTCTTTCTCCAAGAACTTTCTTTAATGAGTGGAATACTTCTGAACCCATTCTTAATCCTTCTCTGAATGACTTAGCTCCTACTGGTAATATCATAAACTCTTGAACATCAACGTTATTATCAGCATGCTCTCCACCGTTTAGTATGTTCATCATTGGTACTGGTAACTGCTTAGCATTAACCCCACCTATGTATTGGAATAATGGTAATCCTAATTCTTCAGCAGCAGCTCTAGCAACAGCCATAGAAACACCAAGTATTGCATTAGCCCCTAATTTACCTTTATTATGAGTTCCATCTAATTCTATCATTAAAGCATCTACTGCAGGTTGATCAAAAGCATCCATTCCTTCTAATTCTGGAGCTATTATTTCATTTACATTAGCAACAGCCTTTTCTACACCTTTTCCTATGTATCTTCCTTTGTCACCATCTCTTAATTCAACTGCTTCAAAAGCTCCTGTAGAAGCTCCTGATGGAACTATAGCTCTTCCTATTGCTCCACTTTCTAATGCTACTTCAACCTCTACTGTTGGGTTTCCTCTTGAATCTAATACTTCCCTTGCATATACTAATTCTATAACTGACATATGTATATCTCCTCTCCAACTTATATATTTAAATTATTTTACATTAAAATTTATTTGATGGGTAAATTTTAAATTTATATAATTTATCACTTTTATAAACTTTATTTTATTAAAGAGTGACCAGTCATTTGTTCTGGTTGCTCTAAGTTCATCATATCTAGGATTGTAGGTGCAATATCTGATAACCTACCGTCTTCTTTTAATTTTACCTCTTTTAATTCTTCTCCTACTACCATAAATGGTACCGGATTAGTTGAATGAGCTGTTACAGTTGACTCTGTATTTGCATCCCACATATACTCTGCGTTACCATGGTCAGCAGTTATTATTGCAGCTCCACCTTTAGAAAGTATTTTATCTACTACTTTTCCTACACAAGTATCAACAGCTTCTACAGCTTTAATAGCAGCTTCCATAATACCTGTATGTCCTACCATATCAGGGTTGGCATAGTTTACGACTATTAAATCATATCTATCTTCATCTATTTTAGATAATAATTTATCTGTTAATTCATAAGCACTCATCTCTGGTTGTAAGTCATAAGTTGCAACCTTTGGAGATGGAACTAATAATCTATCTTCGCCATCATTTGGTTCTTCTACTCCACCATTAAAGAAGAATGTAACGTGAGCATACTTTTCAGTTTCAGCAGCTCTTAATTGGCTCTTCCCTTTTGATGATAAATATTCACCTAATGTATTTTTTAAACTTTGTGGTTTAAATGCTACATTTACATTTTTTATAGTTACATCGTATGTAGTTAAACATACGAAGAGTGTCTTCATGTTTGGTCTTTCAAATCCAGCAAAATCAGTATCAACTATAGCTCTAGTTATTTCTCTAGCTCTATCTGGTCTAAAGTTACCAAATACTATAGAATCATCTTCTTTTATAAGTCCTAATGGTTTACCATCTTCAACTATAACTGTAGGAACAATAAACTCATCATTCTTATCATCAGCATAAGATTTTTCTATTGCTTCTTTAGCAGAAGTTGCTGTATTTCCTTTTCCATTAACCATGGCTTCATATGAAAGTTGAACTCTTTCCCATCTCTTATCTCTGTCCATAGCATAGTATCTACCAGAAAGTGAAGCTATTTTTCCTACTCCAACTTCTTTCATGTAGTTTTCTACATCTTCAACAAATTCTAGAGCACTTCTTGGGTCTACATCTCTTCCATCTGTAAATGCATGAACAAATACATTTTCTACGCCATTTTCTTTAGCCATTTTTATTAAAGCTTTTAAATGGTCTATATGAGAGTGTACTCCACCATTAGATAATAATCCCATTAAGTGAAGAGAATGTTCTTTTGCATTTTCCATAGCTTTTAGTAAAACTTCATTTGTGAAGAAATCTCCATCTTCTATAGCTTTACTAACTCTAGTTAAATCTTGATATACTATTCTTCCTGCACCAATGTTAGTATGACCAACTTCTGAGTTACCCATTTGTCCATCTGGAAGACCTACATCAAGTCCACTAGCTTGGATTAATGTATGAGGATATTCATTCATTATTTTATCTAAATTAAGTGTATTTGAAGATGCTATAGCATTTCCATCAAGGTTTTTGCTTTCTCCAAATCCATCCATTATTATTAAAGCAACTGGTTTTTTCATATATGTATCTCCTTAGAAATTAACAAGCTTTACATAATCATTAGCTTCTAAACTAGCTCCACCTACTAAAGCTCCGTCTATATCACTTTGATTCATTATTTCAGCTACGTTTGAAGGCTTAACACTTCCTCCGTATTGAATTCTAACTTCATTTGCTAATTCTTTGTAAAGATTAGCTACAACTTCTCTTATGTAAGCTATAACATCGTTAGCATCTTCAGATGTTGCAGTTTTTCCAGTTCCTATAGCCCATACTGGTTCGTAAGCTATAACAACCTTAGCTAAATCTTCTTTAGATACATTTTCTAAAGCTTTTTCAACTTGAACTTTACAAACATCTTTAGTGTTTCCTGCTTCTCTTTCTTCTAAAGTTTCACCAACACATAATATTGGGTCTATTCCAACTTCTAATGCTTTTAAAACTTTTTTATTTACAGTTTCATTAGTTTCATTGAAGTATTGTCTTCTTTCAGAATGTCCTATTACTACATAGTCCATATCTAATTCTTTTAACATAAGTGGTGAGATTTCACCTGTAAAAGCACCTTTTTCTTCAAAGTGCATATTTTGTGCACCTATTTTTATGTTAGTTCCTTTTGTAGCTTCTTTTAGGTCTTTTAATAATGTGAAAGGTGCACATATAACAGCTTCTACATTATCATTATTTACTTTATATTTAACATCGTTCACAAATTCTAAAGCCTCTGCTATAGTTTTGTGCATTTTCCAGTTACCTGCTATTATTGGTTTTCTCACTATTTAGCCTCCTAATTAAAATTAAATCTTAGAGAAATTTGATAATCAAATTTCTCTTGATTTAATTATTTTTATTTTAAGGTAGCTTCACTTAAAGTAAAACTAAACTGTGGTCAAATTTATCTAAACATATTGTACTTTAAAGTACTTTATAGTAATTTACAAATTTATTTGTTATCTAAAGCTACTATACCTGGTAATTCTTTACCTTCTAAGAATTCTAAAGATGCTCCCCCACCTGTTGATACGTGAGTCATCTTATCTCCAAATCCTAATTGGTTTACAGCAGCAGCACTGTCTCCTCCACCTATTACAGTAGTAGCATTAGTTAAAGCTGCCATAGCTTTAGCAACAGCTAATGTACCATTTGCAAAGTTTTCAAATTCGAATACTCCCATTGGTCCATTCCATACTATTGTTTTAGAATCGTTTACAGTATTTACGTATTCTTCTATTGTTTTAGGTCCTATATCTAGTCCCATAAATCCTTGCGGTATGTTAGCATCTTCTGTTATAACAGGTGCAACATCAGCAAATTTATCAGCAACGGCATTATCTATTGGTAATAATAATTTAACACCTTTAGCTTTTGCTTTTTCCATCATTTCTTTAGCATATTCTACTTTTTCTTCTTCAACTAAAGAAGTTCCTATTTCATATCCTTGAGCTTTTAAGAATGTGTATGCCATTCCTCCACCTATTATTAAGTTGTCTACTTTTTCTAATAATTGTTCTATAACAGCTATTTTATCCGATACCTTTACTCCACCTAATATTGCTGTAAAAGGCCTAACAGGATTTTCAACTGCTTCCCCTAAGAACTTTAATTCTTTTTGTATTAAATATCCACAAGCTCTTTCTTCTAAAAATTGACCTGCTCCAACTGTTGAACAGTGTGCTCTATGAGCTGTTCCAAATGCATCATTTACATATACATCAGCAAGTGAAGCTAATTCTTTAGAGAAGTTTTCTTCGTTTTTAGTTTCTTCTTTTCTATATCTTGTGTTTTGTAGTAAAACTACATCTCCATTTTCCATCTTTTCTATAGCTGCTTTTGCATTTTCACCAACAACATTATCATCTGCAGCAAATACTACCTCTTTATTTAGCATTTCAGATAATCTTTTTGCAACTGGTTCTAAAGATAATTCTGGTTTAGCTTCTCCTTTTGGTTTTCCTAAATGAGAGCATAATATAACTTTCGCTCCATTTTCTATTAAGTATTTTATAGTTGGAAGTGCTCCATTTAATCTATTTTCATCTGTTATAACACCGTCTTTTAATGGAACGTTGAAATCACATCTTACTAAAACTTTTTTTCCGCTTACATTTATATCTTCTATTGTTTTTTTATTAAGCATTGACATCGTTATCTCTCCTCTCAAAAAGAAACCCTAATAGTAAAATTAATAATACTTTTTATCTAGTATATATACTCTTAAAAAAGTCCGTAATTTGTAGCAATATTCTACAAACTCGGACTTATATGAAATTACTTAGCTAAGTTAGCGAAGTATCCTAATGTTCTTATTAATTGAGCTGTATAAGACATTTCGTTATCATACCAAGAAACAACCTTAACTAATTGATCTCCGTTTACTTCCATAACTCTTGTTTGAGTTGCATCGAATAATGATCCGAAGTTCATTCCTATTATATCAGAAGAAACTAATTGCTCTTCAGTGTATCCGAATGATTCATTAGAAGCAGCTTTCATAGCAGCGTTTATTTCTTCTACAGTAACTTTCTTGTCTAACGTACAAACTAATTCAGTTAAAGAACCAGTTATAACTGGAACTCTTTGAGCTCCTCCGTCTAATTTACCTTTTAATTCAGGTATAACTAAACCTATAGCTTTTGCAGCTCCTGTAGTGTTAGGAACTATATTAGAAGCAGCAGCTCTAGCTCTTCTTAAGTCACCTTTTCCGTGAGGACCATCTAATGTATTTTGGTCATTAGTGTATGCATGTATTGTAGTCATGAATCCTTTTTGTAATCCAAATACATCGTTTAATGTTTTAGCCATTGGTGCTAAACAGTTAGTTGTACAAGAAGCTCCTGATATAACTGTTTCAGTACCATCTAATATATCATGGTTTACGTTGAATACTACAGTTTTTAAATCTCCTGTAGCTGGTGCAGATATAACAACTTTCTTAGCTCCTGCTTGTAAGTGAAGTCCAGCCTTCTCTTGAGAAGTGAAAAATCCTGTACATTCTAATACTATATCTACTCCTAATTCAGCCCATGGTAAGTCAGCTGGATTTCTTTCAGCAGTAACTTTTATTTCTTGTCCATTAACTACGAAAGCACCTTCTTTAACTTCTATTTCCCCATTAAATCTACCTTGAGCAGAGTCATATTTGAATAAGTGAGCTAATGTCTTAGCGTCTGTTAAGTCATTTATAGCAACAACTTCAAACTTATCTGTTTGCTCCATTAATTTTCTTAAAGCTAATCTTCCTATTCTTCCAAAACCATTTATAGCAACTTTAACCATTTTTCTTCCTCCTAATATGTATAAGATTTATAATATATTTTACTAGCAATGCTAGTGATTGGCACTTATTGTTCTAATATAGCCTGAGCACTCTCTTCATCAGTTATAAGGACTATATTTTTATTTATATTAGATAATGCAATTAATGCATTTGCTTTTCCTTTACCTGCAAATATAGCGATACTTTCTTTGACATTTTTGAACGTTTCTAAATCAATTCCAGCAGTATTTAATTTATAAACTATTTCTCCTTTTTCATTGAAGTAATGACCAAAAGCTTCTCCAACTGCACCTTTTGATATAATTTCATCAACCTTATCTTCTGGCAACTTTCTTCTCTTTGTCATTTCGTCTGCTTTACCTATTGCAAATACTAATACATCTGTTTTTTGTATATAATCTAGAGTATTTTTTATTTCAGGTTCTTGACTAAGTGTTTTCATGGCTTCTTCACCTAGCTCATCTGGTATGTTTAGTAATTTATAATTTGAATGCAATTTTTTACTAGTTATAGCTACAATGTTGTTAGATTGTATTTCTACATCTTTCCCCATACTTCCTCTTGCAGGAACAACTGTTACATCATTGTATCTTTTATCAGTTTTTATACTATTTGCAAATTCCAGCATAGTGCTTCCACCTGTAATAGATACTGTATCTCCATCCTTTAAGACACTTAGGAAATATTCTGATCCACATCTTGCTACATCTTTTATTAAACTATTATTACTATCAAAACTACCTGATACTAGTAAAACTTTTTTTATTCCTAGCTTAGTTTTTACTTTTTCTTGTAATGTAGACAATCCCATAATATCATTAATTACATCTTTTAGTTCGTCTAAAAGTTTAATACCTTCATATGTTATGGTCATTCCAGATACTGCCACATCTATAAGTCCTTGCTCTTTAAGAACTTCGGTTTCTGATCTTACGACTCTTTCACTTATATCTAATATATTCGATAAAGTCCTTCTTCCTACTGGTTCACTTAAAGATATTTGTCTAAGTATAGAGTATCTTTTCTCCATAAGTTCAATCACTTGCGGAATGAGTTTTTGCTGTATTTTTAATAAGTCTTTCATTTATTACTCCTTATTATTTCACGAGGGACAATAATCGTCCCTTATATTTATTTTAGTCCCACAAGATAATTTAATTTTATATTAAATAACTTTATTTTTCAATAGTTTTTCTAATATTTTCATATTTTTTTATAACTTATATTTCTACCTAATACTGCTTTCTTTTACTTGATGACAATATACAAAGTTCTTCTCTATATTTTGCAACCGTTCTCCTAGCAATATTAATCCCTCTATCTTTTAATATCTTTGATATTTGATCATCACTTAATGGTTTTTTCTTATTTTCAGACTTTATTGTATCCTGTATTATTTTTTTTATGCTAACACTAGATGCCAAGTTATCATATTTAGTTTCTAGTGCACTACTAAAGAAATATTTAAATTCATATATTCCAAATGGAGTCATCATGTATTTTCCATTAACTCCTCTACTAATAGTAGACTCATGAAAACCTAAATTTTGTGCAATATCTTTCATTTTCATGGGCTTAATAGACTTCTCTCCATGCTCAAAAAAATCCTTCTGCATTTTTACAATTTCTTGAGCAATCTTTAATATTGTAGATTTTCTACTTTCTATACTTTTAACTAGTCCTGTTGCAGAATTTAATTTTTCCTTTATAAAATTTTTAGCACTTTCATCATATTTTGAATTTTTTAGAATTTCTTTATAGAAATTACTTATTCTAATTTTTAAATTATCGCTTTCATTTGTATAAACTACAAATTCATCTTCTATTTTCTCTACAACGACATCAGGTTGAACATATACGCTTTTTTCATCAGAACATACTCTACCTGGCTTTGGATCTAATGTTTTTATAATGTTTATAAGATTTACACATTTTTGCATAGATATATTATATTTCTTAGTTATTTCCTTATATTTATTTTTTCCAATTAAGTCTAAATCTTTAGATACTATAGTCTCTAATAGCTCGTTATATATTCCAAAATTTCTCATTTGTATTATCAAACATTCTGATAAATTTCTAGCTCCTACACCAATAGGTTCTAATTGTTGTATTATCTCTAAACAGTTTTTAAATATATCTTCATTTATATTTAATTCATTTATTATCTCTTTTTCATCTACACTTAAATATCCATCTTTATCTAAACTATCTATTATATAATCACAAATTTCTTTTTCTTTTTTATTAATTTTATATAAACTAACTTGTAAATGTAAATTTTCATATAAATTAGGTGCATTTTTTATAATATTATCTAAATTTATATCATTATCAGAATTGTAATATAATTCATTTTTATCAATTGGATGTGAGTGCTCAATATTTTTTATGTGTTCTTCCCAGTTTATTTCACTATTTTTCTCTACTTCTAATAATGGATTCTCTTGTGATTCTCTTTTTATTTCTTCTTCTAACTCTAACTTACTCATATTTAATATATTTAAAGATTGTTTTAACTGTGTAGTTATTATTAGCTTCTGAGATTGAGTCAATTCTAAGCTATTATTAAAATTCATGTCTTCACCTAATAACCTTCCTTTTTACAGATAATTTAAATAAAAAATTCACTTCGCTTGATAGACGCGTCGGATAAACATTTCGGATACATCCGTTTCTAAAAAGTAAAAAACCTTCTACTAGATATATTTTATCATTGATAATATATCATCGTACAAGGTTTTTAATTTTATTTAAATTTATATAATTTTTAATATCTTAAAGCTTACATATCTTTTAATATATTTAATAATTCTTCTTCATTATACATATATTTAGAGTTACAGAATTGACAACCTACTTCTGCTTGTTTATCTTCTTCTATTATTTGAGATAAAGCAGTTTTGCCTATAGCTACTAGTGCTTCTTGCACCTTTTCTTTGCAACATTCACATTCAAACTTAACATCTATTTTATCTAGTATTCTAGGTTGTAATCCTTCTAAAACTATATTTAACATATCTTCTGGCGTTTTACCTTCTGATAACATAGTTGTTATTGATTTTAAGTTTTGAATATTTTTCTCTAATTGACTTATAGATTCTTCAGTTGCATCTGGCATTAATTGAACTATAAGTCCTCCTGCACACTCTACATGTTGTTCTGTTGTTAAAACACCTAATGCCACAACTGATGGTGTTTGCTCTGATACTGCAAAGTAGTGTGTAAAATCTTCCGCTATTTCTCCGCTTACTAATGGATAAGCTCCATTATATGGTTCTCTAAGTCCTAAATCTTTTATTACTTTAACAACTCCATTAGTACCTACTGCAGCTGCTACATTTAATTTACCATTTTCATAATCAGGTACTTCAACTTTAGGATTTGATACATATCCCTTTACTGTTCCATTTACATCAGATGTAGTAAGTATAGTCCCTATTGGACCTCCACCCTTTATTATAACTGATAGTTTATCACCTTTATTTTTCATCATTAACCCCATCATAGAAGTTGCAGTTAATGTTCTACCAAGTGCTGCAGTTGCAACTTTTGAAGTTTCATGAAGTCTTCTAGCTTCTTCTACCATGTTTGTAGTTATTCCCACGAAAGCTCTTATTTGACCATTTGCACCTGTTGCTCTTATTACATAGTCTTTCATAAGTTGTATTCCTCCATTAATGATTCTATTTTTTACATACAAAGAATATTCTTTCGCTATCTTCTTTTGGAGATTCAAAAGTAAAGTCTCCATAAGTCTTCACTTTTGTGAATCCTGATTTTTTAAGCATTTTAAGAACTTCTTTTTCTGTATAAGCTCTTTGTTGATGTACTTCTTCAAATCTTGTAAATCTACCATCATCTTCTCTTATGAAGAATGCTAATTCCATCTCTACTATATTTTCTTCTTCATCGAAGTAATTTTGCCACATATACGCAATATCTTCTCTATTTTCACCGTACATGTTATTTCCTAATATAGTAGACAATTTATAATATGAACTTATATCAAATATAAATATTCCATCATCTTTTAATAGCTCATAGGCTTTTTCAAATACACTTTCTAATTCATCATCATAAGTTAAGTAATTAAATCCATCACATGCACATAATATACAATCTAGATTTGGTATATCAAAGTCTAATTCTGCTATATCTTGCTGAAGTAATACTAATTCAACACCTTCTTTTTCTGCTTTTTCTCTTGCCACACTAAGCATCTCATCTGATATATCTATACCAGCTATATCATAATTTTTCTTAGTTAAAGGTATAGTTAAATTACCTGTCCCACAAGCTAGTTCTAATATACTTTGAACTTGAACATTTTCATTTTTTATTATATCTTCTATATATTTAACCCATCCGTTGTAATCAACTTCATTCATTAGTTCATCGTATACGAATGCGAAGTCTTTATACTGTTTCATTGTCCTTTTTCGCTTCCTCCGCCTTTTTCTTTTGCTTTTTCCTTGATGTTAACATTCCACCAATTTTTCCAGCTTCTTTAGCAGTAAGTCCTGCCCACCCTAGCTCTGTAACTTTGTCTATTAGTCCAAGCTCAGATGCAATCTCATATTTCATTATATCATTATCTGTCAATATCTTACTTTTTTTAGATTTTGTTGCACTTTTTTTACCTGGTTTATTTAAAATATCTTTTTCCATAAATGATCACCTCTTATATTTTTAGTTTTATCATCTAGATAAAATTTATACAAATATTTAAAGGGGTATATTATATTAAATATATTATTCTATTGAGAATAGTTTTATCAGTTTATATACTTTAACCTTTATTAATCTGTTACTCTAATTGTTTTGATAAGCGTATTGAAATTACTATATAAAGTTTTTAACTATCAAAATGTAGCTTGTTAAAACCTAGTATTTTCAATAATCATATTTAATTATCACAACGAGTTTATTAATAAATTTATATATATATTCTAATAATAATTCTACATTATAAAATACTTTTATTATTTATGGTACTTTTGAACAATACAAAATAATAATTTTACTTAATGAAGTATTTTAATTAAAACATATATATATATATATATATAAGATTTTACAAAATGATAGATATTTTTATGAAAAAAGTAAATATTAAAAGAGTATCTTATATTCTATATTTATAAGATACTCTTTTATATTTTATTTAAATCATAAAGGTAGCTCCATCAAGAGATTGGAAAATTTGGAAGTTAGGTTTATTACCTAATGCATAAAAACTATATACTCTTCCAGGATTTATAGTGACTCTTGTTTGCCTAATTAATTGACCATTTTCATTTAATAATATATCTACTTGATATGTTTTAGGATCTATTTCTGTATATGGAGTTACTTCTTTATACTCAACATCTTCTAAAACCATTTGTTTATCTAATAGTATGTCTACCGGTCTTCCATTTGGAACCAAATGTATAAACCTTACTCTAGATTTATTACCTGTTGGTGTCTCCATTTCTTCTTTTATTGGTAGTATGTCTATTGTCTTATCAGCCTCTCCTGTAATTGCTATAGTCATTAATTCATCTGGACTAATTTCTACAGTACCAGTAACAATAGGATTTTCCTTTTGATCTTTAGGAAAAACTTCTACTGTATATTTTCCTTCTGGAACATATACATAGGGTGTAAAATCGGTAAATTGAACATTATAAAAAAATGGGCTCCCATTTAGATATATATCTACAACATCTTCACCTACTACTGCATGTAAGGCTCTAACTAAAGAGTAATTTTCGTTGAAATTTCTCACTTTGTATCCCCCTTAATTTTAAAATATCATACTACTATCATAATATTAAGCATTTACCTTTTTTGACACTATTTAAATTTTCTATATATCCGTATCTCTTATTTCTATTTCTGTACCTTCTGGTGCCTTTATTTTAAATAATTTTTCACCTTCAACTTCATATACAACTTGTCCATTTTTTAATTTGAAGTCTGTATATCCTAAATCCTTAATTCTATCGTATTCTTTTTGTACATCATCAACTAAAAAACCTAAATGTACAGGTCCTGAGTTTAAGGAGCTCCATTTATTTAAAGTATCATTAGCTTTAGCTGTTTGTAGCTCTATCATAAATTCTCCAGATTTTATCCAAGTGTTATAATCTCTAGTATGAAAATCCTTACTCTCTTGAATTATCTTAAAACCTAATATATTTGTGTAAAAATCTAATGATTCTTTATATCTATCAGTTTGAATACACACATGGTGTATCATTTTTATCCCCATGTTTAGTCCTCCAATTCCATCTTTATTATTTATTTTATACACATAATAACATCAAAATTGTTATTATGTGTATAATTAGTATGTTAATACATCTAGTTGCATAGTATTCTTTCTTTATCATTATATCCTTTCCTCAAAATACATATTTTAAGTCATATAAATATATTAATTTAACTCGTTCTAATTAACTCGTTGTGCTAGTTAAATTTAGTCATTGAAATTACTAGGGTTGATTATATAAAAGTGAATTATTAAAAAATGCTGTATAGCATTTTCAATATGTGTAGAGATTAACTAGCACAACAGATTAATTAAATTTAGTTATTAAAAATACTAGAGTCTATTATATGAAATTGCATTACTTAAAAAACTATGTAATATTTTCAATATATATTAACTAACACAACAGATTAATTTAGCTTAAATAAAAAATTCGCTTCGCTCGAGCGACGTGTCGGCGAAATATTTCATGTCGCCAACGACTTCGTCCGTTGCTTGAGCCACTGCGTGGGAGAAGCATTTCAAAATCTTTTTTACGCTCAAAACCAATTTATTGATATTACTTATATTCAGAAGTTATCCACATTTTTTAAAGTATTATAATCTCCTTAAGCGTAAAAAAGTTGCTCACAATGAGCAACTTCTTTATTATCTATCTTCATTTGTAACATTAAATACATAAGGTATATTTCTATAATAGTCTCCGTAGTTTAATCCATATCCTACAACGAATTTATCCTCTATTTCAAATCCACAGTAATCAGGTACTAATTCTACCTTTCTTCTGCTTGGCTTATCAAGTAATACACAAGATTTTACACTGTTAGGATTTTTAGCTTTTAAATGATTCATAACATGATGCATAGTAAGTGCTGTATCTGTTATATCATCAACTATTAATACATCGTATCCTTCTAAATCACAGTTAACATCAGATACTACTTTTACATTTCCAGTACTTTGTTCTCCATGTCCGTAACTTGAAGTAGTCATAAATTCAATTTTAACCGGTACAGTTATATTTCTTACTAAATCTGCACAGAATATGAAGCTTCCCTTTAATAAAGATACTACTAAAAGATTTTTTCCTTCGTAGTCTTTAGATATTTCAGCTCCTAATTCTTTAAGTTTTGATGCTATTTGCTCTTCAGAACATAAAACTTCCCACTTCTTAGTTTCTATATTCATTGTTTAACCCTCCACTAATATGATGATATTATTCATTTTATAGGAGATTAAATAGTTTTGCAAGACAATTACTTAACCTTGTTCATATCATCCATTACATTTATTATAACCTCATCTGTAACTGTCATTCCTTTATCACTTACTCTACCTAAGTTTTGTATGCTTTCTTCTACACTTGAACCTACTATTCCGTTTTTAGATGGAACAAAACAATTTTGATTTGCAATTATAGCACTTTGTACTGCTGCTGATGCTGCTGATGCTAATTTTACTGAACAACCAGATTTGGCTCCATCGCATATCATACCACTTAAACTGGCTACTATATGTTCCATAGCTCCTTCAACTTTCTTTATGTCTCCACTCATCAGCCAAGCTATAGCTGCTGTAGCTCCTGTTGATGCGGCAACACCACATCCACATACTGCAGATAATCTCCCTGTAAAGTTTTTAACATACGCTGTTACTAGATGAGATATTGCTAATGCTTTAGCTAATTTTTCATCAGTTTGTGGGAATTTTTTGTTATAAGCAACTATTGGCAGTATAGCTGTTATACCGTGGTTTCCACTACCATTTGAGCTCATAACTGGCATTTTTACACCTGCCATTCTAGCATCTGATGCTGCCGCTGTTATCATCATAGCATTGTTTAATAAGTCATCTCCAAGTAATCCATCTTCAATAGATTTCTTTATTCCGTATCCAACACCTATACCAACTTTATGGTTTAATCCATAATTAGCTATTTCTTCATTCATAGCTATTCCTTCTAATAAGAATTCTATATCCTTAAAATCTAATCTTTCTATATTCTCAACTAATTCTTTTATAGTTATTGTATCTAATATATTTTCTTTATTTTCAACTGTAATTGCTACTTCTACTGGTTGTTCTTCATTTAATAATACTTCTTTATTAGCTTCTAAGTAAACAAATTTATCATGCTTAGTTCTTATTACAACCTTTGAAGTTCTTGTAGCTCCTTGTAAATAAACTTCTATATAAATCTTTTCCTTAGTGTTAGCAGGTGATATATCTATAGGAGTATTATCCATGTATTCTTCTGCAAGTTTAACTTCTTCTGGAGTTAAAGTTTCTAATACTCTTAATCCATTTTCAGAGTGTCCACCTATAAATCCTAAAGCTACTGATATCTTAAGACCTACTCTTTCTGTTCCTGGTATTCCTACGCACATTCCATTTTTATATACGTTTGGACTAACTAGTACAGAGTGTTTTACTATCTCTTCACCTAATAATTCTTTGGCTTTTGCACAAGCTAGTGCTACAGCAACTGGCTCAGTACATCCTAATGCTGGTTTTACCTCTGCATTTAATATATTAACTAACTGTTCTTTTACATTTCTCATAATTTATACCTCCAAAATATTTTTGATATTTTTATATAAAGCAATAATCATGCCAACTTTTATTTTTTAGTATAATATCTATAATTCTTAATTATAAAATGATAATTTAACTCGTTGTGCTAATTAAATTTAGTCATTGAAATTACTAGGGTTGATTATATAAAAGTGAATTATTAAAAAATACTGTATAGCATTTTCAATATGTGTAGAGATTAACTAGCACAACAGATTAATTTATTTATTCTAAATTTATGCACTTAATATATTTAATATAGTTATTTATAGACTTGTCTAAGCTTTTCATAAAAATAATTTTAAAATCATTTTTAATTACAAATTTTATTTTATATAAAAAATAAGTTTTATGCACTATTAAAATTATATTTCTATATCAAAATGATAAAAAAAAATCTCAAAATGAGATTTAGTCTCATTTTGAGATTATATTATATTTATCTAATTTTCGATATAAAGTAGCTCTTGATATTCCTAAAGACTTAGCCACTAAATCTTTATCCTTTTTATAATCCTTATATTTATTTAAAGCTTTTATTATCTCTCTTCTTTCTAATTCATCTAAAGTTTCTATATCTTTATTATCCATTGATACTTGATTTTTGGGGTTTTGCTTTATTTTGCTTGGCAATATATCTACAGTAATTCTATTAGAGGGTGACATGTTTATACTATACTCTATTATATTTTGTAGTTCTCTAATATTGCCTGACCATTTATATTTTATTAAAGTTTTAATTACATTTTCATCAACATATTCTACATCTTTATCAAGTTTTTTAGCATACTCTTTAACCATAAAATCTATTAATAAAGGTATATCTTCTTTTCGTTCTCTTAAACTAGGTAAATTTATAGGTATAACATTTAATCTATAATATAAATCTTCTCTAAATGAACCATTACTTACCATATTTTCTAGATTTTTATTTGTAGCTGCTATCACCCTTACATCTATTGATTTATTTGAATTAGACCCTATTTTATTAAGTTCCTTTTCTTGTAGAACTCTAAGTAATTTTGCTTGTAAGTGAAGACTCATATCTCCTATTTCATCTAAGAAAATAGTTCCTTTGTCTGCTAGTTCAAACTTCCCTAAATTTCCACCCTTTTTAGCACCAGTAAATGCGCCTTCTTCATATCCGAATAGTTCACTTTCTAGTAAATTATCTGGTATAGCAGCACAGTTTACTGCTATAAAAGGATTTTCACTCCTTTGACTATGATTATGTATAGCTCTTGCAAATAACTCTTTGCCTGTCCCACTTTCACCTATTATCAATACTGTAGAGGTTGATTTTGATGCCATTAATGCTTCACTTTTTGTATTTTTTATAATTTGACTTTCTCCAATTATATTATCAAGCATTATCTTATATTCTTTATTAATTTTATTATAATTTTTTATAGCATCTTTTTTATCTATAAAATCTATAACATACCCCTTTAGTTCATTATTTAATACTATTTTATTTATATTGTATATACCTCTTAATGTATACTTTTCTTTTTTATAATAAAAACTATAGGATTTCTCTTTTTCAAATTTATTAATTGGTGTTGCACTCATAAAATCTAGTATGTTAAAAATATTTTCATTACATATAGAATTACTTAATTTAAATATTTCTTTAAACTTAGAATTGTATCTATCTATATTTCCTTTTACATCAATAGATACTATAGCTTTATCCATACTATCTAATAATGTTTCTAGCTTTTTCTTTTCTAGCTCTAATTCATAAGCTTTAATCTTCGCTTTTAATTTATTAGATATTAAATCAGCCATTTTGCCCAAAAAGTTGATAAGGTTTTCATGATTTTTATTTATTCTATCTGCTTGCTTCCTATCAAAAGCGATAAGACCTATTACTCCATATGATTTTCCTTCACATACTATTGGGCAACACATTTCCGAGAACTCCCTGCAATCTGACCTTAAGTAACATTCTTTACATATTTCATTGCAACTTGGATCAGTTATTAATATAGTTGATTGTTCAATTATTGATTTTTTAAAAGCTGAATATCCATTAACTTTTTTACCAATTTTTTGCAAATATATACCAGTTCCAGCTACTCTTACTAAGTTCTCATCAACTATAGTTACATCTATTTCTAAAACTGCTTCTATAGCTTCTGCTATCTTTTGTATTTCATCTTTTATATATTTTAGAGTTATCATAGTTATTTATCCTTAATCTTTTTTAGGTTAAGTATTTCTTTAATTTCTTTTAATAACACATATATCTTATTTAATGTAAATTGAATAGACATAAGTACTATAAAAAGCATAACTACTATTACTAAATTATAATTTATTGTCATAAGTATATTTTCTCCTACTTTATTATTTTTAAATATAAAAGACCAGGTAAAACCTAGTCTTTATACACTATATTACTATCTATTTCTCTTACCTATATAAATATATCTTTCATTCTCTATTTCCTTCATTATTCCTTTAATGTTAACCTTTGAAAATAAATCGATAATTTCATTAGGGTAATGATAATTTATATTTTCACCACAAAGTCTATGTTTTAGATTCTTTAATTTAACTTTTATATTTTTTAAATTCAAATCTTCTAGTACAACTTCTCCGTCTAATTTTAATACTCTATCTATTTCGCTTATTACTCTCTCGCAATCAGTAGTATGATTAAAATGATCTAATATGATTACTTTATCAAAGTATTTATCTTCAAATGGTAAAAACTCTAAGCTACCCTTTACAACGTTACAATTAACATTTTGTATCAAAGAATAACATATATCCTCATAACAAGTATTTTCTAGTATTGTAACAGAAACTCCGAGCATTCTTAATCTGTTACCTAAGTTGCCTATATCTCCAACAAGCAATATATTATTACCTATAGTGTACTTTATATTATCTAAAAAACAGGTTATATCATCAGAAGTCTCTGTTAAATCCGAATTAGGTTCATAATTGTGATATAGTATGCTTTTCACAGTGCTCCCCCTCTTTATTTTATCATTTCATAAAATAGATTATAATAAATTGGAGGTAACTATTCAATAGGTAAATTCTAAGGTAAAAAAGTTTTAATCATTATTATTTTCTGACATTTTTTTTATTTTTGAAATAGAAACTTCATACGCAACTTTCTTTATTGGTTCCCCATCTTCACGTTTCTTTTCATACTCTCTACTTTGAACTCTTCCCCACATTTGTATTCTATCGCCAACTTTTAAACCCTTGGCAAACTTTGCATTTCTTCCCCATACTATTGATGGTATATAATCTGATTTATTATATGGTCTATTTATAGCTACTAATAAATCAGTTATTTCTCTCCCTAGTGGAGTTTTTCTATATATTGGTTCTTTACATACATATCCATCTAAGAATATGCTATTTGGGTCTTTATTGTCTTCTTCGTCTTCATTTATATCTCTTACGAATATAGTTAATACTAATCTATTCTTACTATCTATATTTTTATTATAAGATCTTAATTGACCTGTAACTTTAACTAATTTATTCTCATTTAAATCTACTTCCTCTAATAATCTCTCTGATACAGTTATAGGTAAAACATCATATGATTCACTAAGCCTATTTATTTTTATTTTTGTAGTATAAAATTTTTCTCCAAATATTTCATGACTAAATTGTAAATTATTTTCTATATTCCCTTTTAAATTAACTATGTTAGTATCTTCTTTTACAGTTATCATTTTTATCCCCCCAAAATTGTTAATTGATATCTTTTTATCAGAATCTTTAAATCTATATAATAAATATATTTATGTACAACACTTTTTATTACAACTTACTTTTTATTTTTTGAACACCATTACTATCTACAGTATAATTATCTTTGTATATTAACTCTGATACTGTTACCATTTCATAATTATCTTCTTCTAATTTAGTTAATATGTCATCTAAATAATATTTCACACCATTTACATTTGCATGAAATAATACTATAGATCCTGGCTGTGAGTTTCTAACTACTCTATCTACTATATGGTGAGAACCTATTTCTTTCCAATCTAATGAGTCTATATCCCACTTCACAACTTGATAACCTAATGATTTACATATCTCCATAGTTTTATCATCCACCTCACCAAATGGTGGTCTGTATAAACTTACTTCTTCTCCAACTAACTTTGATATTTTATCTGTAGTTAATTGAATTTCTTCTGCTATATCCTTATCAGATAAAACTGTAGCATTTGAATGAGTATTTGAATGGTTCCCTAATTCATGACCTTTACTATGTATCTTTTTTACTAATTCCTCATTGTCATCTACCCAACTTCCTACCAAAAAGAAAGTTGCCTTTACATTATGTTTATCTAGTATTTCTAAAATATCATCTATATTATTTGAACCCCAAGCAACATCAAAACTCAAACTTAGTTTTTTATCATCTGTATCTACCTTATATATAGGCATATTCGTATCTCCTTGCTTATAACAAAAATATCTTATTCCATAAACCATACAAAATAGTAATACCATGGTTAATATTAAAAAAAATACACTTGAAAATAAAGATTTAGTTCTACCCAATTTTAATTTCATATTACACCTCCTTTAAAAAACCATTTACTAAAATTTATTTTTTTAATTTCAAAAAATTACTATAAAAATAAATTAATTATTTGGGCAACTTAAAAGTAATCTTAAATAAAGGTGGTGTATTTTATGTCAAATATTAGAAGTGAATTTGGTAATCTTAAAGGTCATCAAGTAGAAACTGGAAGACAAACAATAAAATTTGAAAACAGACACTATTTAAGAGAGGCTCACGGAATACAAGATGGTATACGTAAAGATAAAAAAATAAAAATTGATAAAAAATATAAATAAATTTTTTTAAACTTTTGTATATATTCTTAACCTTTTGGGAACATTATAAACAACAACATAAAATGTTGTTAACTATCATCTAAGGAGGAAATTTACTATGTCAAACAACAATAGAACTGTAGTTCCAGAGGCTAAAGCAGCTTTAAATCAAATGAAGTTAGAAATAGCTAACGAAATAGGATTAGCAAACTACGATACTGTTGACAAAGGAAACTTAACAGCTAGACAAAATGGTTATGTTGGTGGTTATATGACTAAAAAATTAGTTGAATTAGCTGAACAACAAATGGCTGGTAAGTAGTATAGTAGATTTTGACATCTAAGTAAAAAAGGCTACCAATTGGTAGCCTTTTTATTTCTAAAATAAATAAAATTTCACTTATTTTAGCCATTATCTAATAAATTTTTTATACAAATTAATTACTTAAAATAAATAATTAAATTTTATGGCTTGTAATAATTAATACATAAAATATACTTACAATAATCTATAAATTCTACTTTTATTTTTACATATTTTAGTTTAATATATTATATAGAAATAGTTTACGGAGGATGATATTATGTTTGAAAACTCATCTGAAGAATTAGCTTCTCATAAGCTTTTAATTTTATACATTTTAGATAAAATTAATATGGATTTAACTAATTCTCAAATAACGCAAGTTGTTCTAGAAACTGAAATGATGAATTATTTTTCTCTTCAACAGTTTTTATCTCAGCTTATGGAATCTAAATTTTTAACTACATATAAAGAATCTGATAGAGAATATTACTCTCTTACTCAAAAAGGACTTGAAATTTTAGAATACTTTTTATCTAGAATTCCAGAAGATGTTACCAAAAAAATAGATGAGTATATTGCTATTAATAAACAAAGTTTATTGTCTGATACTGAAGTAAAGTCAAGTTTTATTCAACAAAATAATAATGAATTTATTGTTAATCTAAGAGTTATAGAAAATCAATCTAACTTAATAGATTTAGACTTAAATGTTTCTTCCGAGAAACAAGCTCAACAAATCTGCAATAATTGGAAAAAGAATGCATCTTATATGTATGCAGAAATTATAGACTTATTAATAAAGGAAACTCACTAAGCCTACATACAAAGTATTGTTGTAGGCTCTTTTCCCACTACTATATTTTTTATTAATGTATTGTCTAATGTGTTATATACTTTTATTAGATTGTTTTTAGTATCTGATATAAATAATAATTTATAATCATTTGATATTTGAAGTCCTTGAGGATCTCCATCTATATTTATATAATCTAATATCTCACCAGTATCATAATCTAGTATCATTACTTTTTTATAACCCATATCTGCTACATATATTTTTTTATCCTCATAATTAAAACAAATTTGAACTGGCAATAAGAATTCATCTATTATCTTTGTTATTTTTAAACTTTCTTCATCTATTACTACAACTTTTCCATCTAGTGTTGACGTATATATTTCCTTTTTATTTCTATCTAATTTCACATGCCATGCTTTAAAATCTGTATCAATTCTTTTACATATACTTTTACTTATTGTATCTATACAAACGATTGAATTTATACAAGCTACATACAACCTATTATTAATACAATCTATATCAAATCCATGTGGCATATTATCTACACCAATTACACCTATAGGATTTGATGTTTTTATATCTAATATATATATACTATTTGAATCTTCATTTGATATAAATATCTCTTCATTACACAATGCTATATTAGTCAAGTTACCTCCGATAGATATATTATCTATAACTTTTCCTTCAGATAAATCAAGTACATATAACTCGCCATCTAACGAGCTTGGTATATACGCTAATTGTTGTCTATTATCTATACAAAAATTGTGTGGATATATATTTTCATCTAGCTTTATATCTCTTTCAAATTCTAAAGTTAAGTAATCTAGTATACTAATGCTTCTTGATAGATAGTTAGAAATATATACCTTCAAGTAATCACCCTCCCTCCTACAATATATATACTATAGAAATATATTACATATAGTGCTTGTACTATGACTTCCTTTTTATGTATTATTATGTTAACTATATTATTATAATTAGGAGTTTGTTTTATGAAAATTACATTTAAACCTAGCGGTGTTTGCTGTAGAGAAATGACTTTTGAAGTTGATGATAATAATATCATAACTAGTATCGATTTTGCAGGAGGATGTCCTGGTAACCTTTTAGGACTTAAAAGTTTAGTAATTGGTCAAAATGCACATGATATTGCTAATAAATTAGCTAATATACCATGTGGTAAAAAAGTTACTTCTTGCCCAGATCAATTATCTAAAGCTATCAATGAAAACCTAAAGTAAGTACTAATATTCAAAGTATAAATTAAATCTTTATAAGGTTTCTCAAATTTATATTTTAAATACTAAAATAAAAAAAGGTGATTGATTTCACCTTTTATATTTTAGTAACTTAGCGTTATTATATTATTTAATAGTGTTCTAACTGTTCCAATCATATATAAAGATCCTGCACTTATGATTATATCATCTTCTTTTGCATTTTTTAAAGTATAGTTTACTGCATCTTCTATATTTTCTTTAGATATTACATTCTCTGTATACTTAGATATTTTTTTCTTTAAAGTATCACAGTTTATTGCTCTATCATTGTCTGGAGTAGTTGTTATTACCTTATCAAAATAAGGCATAAGTATTTCTAAAACACCATCTATATCTTTGTCCTCTAACATTCCTATTAAAAGAGTTGCTTTTTTGCCTTTAAAGTTTTTATCTATTGCTTTAGATAAAGATCTTGCTCCATCTTCATTGTGTGCTCCATCTATTATAAATGTAGGTCTATTAAGTATTTTTTCTATTCTACCTGGCCATCTTGTATTTATAAGTCCACGTCTTATATCATCTTCATTTATATTTAAGTGTTTTAATTGTTTTAAAATCTCAATAGCACTTAAAGCTAGTATAGAATTATTTATTTGATGATCTCCTATTAATTTAATTTCTAAATCTTCATACCTTTGTCCTATTATTGTACAATCATATACTTGAGAGTTTATATTAGATTGTTTTATATTTATATCATCAAATTTTACTTCTATGTATTTCGCATTCTTTTCTTTACATATGTCTTTTATAACATTTTTAGCTTCATCACTTTGGTCATAAACTACAACTACTCCATTTTCCTTTATTATTCCACCCTTTTCATAAGCAATTTTAGCAACTGTATCTCCTAATATTCCTACATGGTCTAAACTTATTGACGTTATAACACTTAAATCTGATTTCTTTATTATGTTTGTAGCATCATATCTACCACCTAGTCCAACTTCAAGAGCTACAAAATCAACACCTTGCTCATAATAATAGTAAAATGCCATTGTAGTTACTATTTCAAATTCAGTTGGATAACTGTATCCTTCTGATACCATTTGTTCTATTTTTTCTTTTATCAAAGTAACTATTCTAGCCACATCTTCTTCTGGAATATTTTCACCATTTATTCTTATTCTTTCTGTAAAAGTTTCCAAATATGGAGATGTATATAATCCTACTTTATATCCAGCTTCTTTTAGTATGCTAGTTATAAATGAACATGTTGATCCTTTTCCATTAGTTCCTGCAACATGAATTATATTTAACTTATCTTGCGGATTTCCTAAAAGTTCCAATAGTTTAGACATATTATCTAAGCCTAACCTAATTCCAAATTTATGAGTTTCTTCTATATATTTTAATGATTCTTGATAATCCATTTTTTCCCCCTTAAGTATTTTATTCAGAAATATATTGTATAATTTATAATTTTTTTATATATTTTATTATAGTATATTTTTATAAGTTTTGCATTTAGTGTATAAAAATGTACAATGTATATAATAAATATATTCTATTAGGAGGATTTAATGGAAAGTACTTTAAAATTTGACAGAACTAATTTAAAACTTAGAATAGTATTTTTCTTAGTTGGACTTCTTATTATGGCTCTTGGCATCTCTATTATAGCTGTTTCTAACTTTGGAAATGGACCTTGGGATGCTGTAAATATTGGATTAAGTGAGAAAACAGGCTTATCAATCGGACTATGCATGAATATTGTAGCGCTTATACAAATAATTATAGGTGGGATAATTAGAAAAGAATTTCCTAATATTGCAACTATGATAACATCTATATGTTTAGGATTATTTGTAGATTTCTGGATGTTATTTTTAGGTAATATAGTTATAACTGAAACTTTAATAAAGTTTGCTGTATTTATTTTAGCTTTACCTATAATAAGTATAGGTATATCTATATATTTAGTATCTAAGCTACCTAATACTCCACTTGATTACTTTATGTTAGCGTTAAAATCTAAGCTTAACTTATCTTTAATGACATCTAAGATTACATCTGAATCAATCGGACTTGTACTTGGATTTATGTTAGGTGGTACTATTGGAATTGGTACAATTATAATTATTTTAGCAATAGGACCTATGATTCAATATTTACAAAAGCCATGTAATCATGTATTTTGTAAATTATCTCAAAAAACAGAAGTAACTACTGCATAAATAACTTGTATTTATATTAAGTTTTATATAAAATAGCAATTACATTAGAAGATAGATTTTTTCTAATGTAATTGCTATTTTTAGTTAATAACATATTTATTGAATTTAATAATAAAATGCCTATTTGTCATTCAAATATATATTATAATTTATATTCCAAAATGAATTATATATTTATTTTCTTCTTTAGCCTGATTAGCTAAAGAAATCAAATCTGTATATTCTAATCTATCTTGCAATGATAAAATTTTTATTAATATATTCATTGACTCAGGTGGTATAAGCGTAATACCATAATATGCAAGACCTTTACCTGAGTTTTGAAGAGTATGCCAATAACAATCTACGTTTTGTAAATCTATTAAAATTGGTTCAATAAAGTCATCCTCAACCGTAATACAATTATATTTATTTGATTCATATTCATCAAATCGTTCTTTATCCATAGGTTTATTTTGCATAATTCCAAACTCATGTTTTGCCATATAATTACCTCTAAAAATTTATTTAAATCATACTTTATATAGTAATTAGTTATTTATATATTTTTCAAAAACATATCCAAAATCTTTGTTATTGTACTCATTTCTTATATTTTGCATCCAATTAAAGTTAAAGTTAGTTAACTCTTTTACTATCTCTGATGCATTTCCTTGTAATGAACTTCTTGATATTGCTTCATTTGCCATCTTAAGACCATTCATACCATCTTCAACAGATGTATTATTTTTTCCTTGTATTCTTCCTATCTCAACTAATGCTTTGTATAAATCTTTTAACTGCTCTAATTGCTTTTTATCAACATCTATACTAAATGAATTATTTCCAAAACTAAATTTTATTTCTATATCTAAATCTATAGTGCCCGCTGTTTCTAATGTTACTGAATGTACTTTTTCATAGTAAAAGTCATGTCTCTTTACTACTCTTTTTTTACTTACTGCACTAGCACCATCTACGTGTAATAATCCTCTATTTGTAAATACATACTCATCTGATTTTGATTTTATTACGAAATATATTTTCTCTCCATCTTCATTCATTATGTAATCATCACCATCAACTTTATCAAAATCCTTAGGTGATATTATCTTACCTATATCAGATAATCCTAATGTATCTGCTGCCATTTTCCCAAATAAATTTCCTGCCATTTTGCTCCTCCTATTTTTAATAATTTAATATTACTATCTTATTATATCATAATAAACTTAATCATTTTTATTACTATTTATGTCAACTGAAATTTGTATTTCTGTAAATATAGAGCTAAATAATATTAATATGAATACTAAAAATAGCTTATTCAATATAATTTCTATAAATAATTCATAAATCAATAAAGCAATAGATTTTATTATTGATAAGTTTATATATTTTGTTGATAACCCATATAAAATCGTTAATAAATAGTAGTCTCATCTATAGTCAGTATATTTTTAACTTACATAACTTCAAATAATATAGTAATTTCAATAAAAAAGATCTGTCGCATAAGAATTTAAATTTACTTATACGACAGATCATATATACAAGTTTATATTTTAATCAATTATTATAATTGTATTGATTTAAAAATATTAAATGTGTATATCTATTGTTCTACCGGTTTCCCTATATGTTTAACTAATAAAAATTTCTGATTTTCTTCACCGTGATAATCAAACTGTATAAACGGTGCACCATCTGAAAATGATGCTCTTCTAAGATCAATTGTCTTTTTAGATTTAGCATTTTTTATTGTAACATTATATGCCATAGAAGGTAAACCATTAAATCTTACTTCTTCTGAAGATTCTATATCAATTATCCATTGTTGACTTAAATCATTCATATCTCTTTCTTGAACTATATATGCTTCATTTGATAAAGATCCATCTCTAACACTTAGAAGTAAATTAGATTTATTGTTAATAATTTTGTAATTTCCATTATCCATTTTTTTAAATGACCAATATGAATAATCCTCATAAGGTCCATAATATTGTCCATATTTATGCGTTAATTGTAATGCGTGTGAACCTCTATTAGAGTCTTGAACCCCTAATATTTTTCTTGAATGTTTTACTATCATCATATAACTTTCTTCTGGTAGATATTTAGGATCTATAACAGAGTATAATTTATCATTTTCTCTATCTATTATTGAGTTTGAGCCTAAATTTTTACCTGCTATAAAGTTATTTGGATTTAATGCTTGTTGATTATTTTGATATTTGATTAAATAAGTTTTTTCAAAATTATATATCATATTATCAAAATCTAACTCTACTGGATATCCAACACCATTACCATAAATATTTTGATGCATATTGCTTCTTGTAGACGTTAAATTTAAATAGTCATTCTCTTTATTAAAAATTATCTTATTACCTTTATTACCAGATGTTATCCACCCTATTTGTCTATCAGATACAGATAAAG
Organism: uncultured Romboutsia sp.; assembly: GCA_937880075.1. Classification (GTDB taxonomy): domain Bacteria; phylum Bacillota; class Clostridia; order Peptostreptococcales; family Peptostreptococcaceae; genus Romboutsia. The sequence continues at coordinate 94,218 of CALFLM010000033.1, forward strand.
AAGATGGTATTTTAATTTTAGAATACCCATTTAAACATAATTCTCCACTATTTTCTGTTACTTTTATTCCGCCTTTATGGTTTAATACACTCTTTATAGTTAAATCCATTCCATACTTTATGTCTAACTTTGTAAATCCTACTAATTTGTCTACTGTATATTGTGGCTTTTCTACATAAATTGTACTTATACCTGTATGGTTTGCATCTTCTGATGTTTTTGCAAATCCTCCAT